>MHBQ01000159.1:3518-14173 GCA_001803315.1 Lentisphaerae bacterium RIFOXYC12_FULL_60_16 | reverse complement strand
TGGACAGGATCACCACCAGCCCGATGGCGGATTCCCCCTGGAACAACAATTGCCGCACCATGCCCAACGCCACATCCAGGTCCCGGCTGGTCACGGCATCCGCTATATCCCAGATCATGGCGGTCCGGGATGACGACACCACCTGCTGGACATCCTCGGCCGTCAATTCACGGCGTTTGCCAAGGTACAGGTCCAGCTTCTCGATCTCACCGGCAATCTGCCTGGATTCAACCCCCACCCGGTCCAGGAATGCCTGCATGGCCGCCTCCGGCACGCGGATCCCGGCCTTCTTGAACCATTCGCCGGAGCGACTCCGCATGGACGCTTCCACCTGATAGGACTTTTCCGGCAAGGCGTACAACACCGCTTCACCGGCCGCATCACACACCTTGAAGAAACGCTGCCGGCGATCCAGGCTCCCCGCCGAGATAACCAGGGAAACCCCATCCGGCAATCCTTTCTCAATCATGTCCGCCAGGACCTGGACCTGCTCCTTGACCCGGCTGGAACGGCTGATCTCCCCTTCGGCACCCAGGAAATTGACGTGACGAAACCAGACCACCTTATCCTTGCTGAAAAAACCCAGGGTCAACAGGGCCGCCCGGCAGGAAGACAGGGCCGACAGGGCGCCTTCCACGTTGTCCACCCGGCCATCGATGATATCCACGCCCAGCATCCCGTCACCGGGCGGAACCAGCGCATCCACCTTCTTCCGGGCGGATTCCTCCACCTGGAACTCGTCGTTTCCAAAAAACAGGAACATGCGGGTTGGCATATGTCCGCGAAGATACGGAGGGAACCCTCCTCCGGCAAGCGCATTCCACATCAACCTAAAGGATTCAGTCCGGCACGGGGACGGGACGGCCCTGCCCCGTTCCCGGACTGGCGTATTCCCGGCATCAGGTCCGCCGGAATTTTTCCAGGACAGCCTGCCAGATCCGGATATCCTCGGCGCCGTCCAATACCCAGAAACTGATCCCCGTGAGATCCAATGCCTCGACCGTTTCAAGGTGGCTGCGGGTACTCATGGCGTCACTCACCCAGACCAGATGCGCATGACCCGCGGCATCGTTGTATCGAATCAGGTTCACATCGGCAAAATAACACCAGCCGCGCCCGATGGGAGACTCCTTCTCCCGCGCCGCAATAAATGCCGCATCATTGACCTGGCGGGATTGGGTCGGATCGTTGATGTTCCAGTCCACGCTGTAGGTCGGCAATCCCATGATCAGCTTGTGCCGCGGGATCATTGCCACCAGGTAATTCATGCATTCCCGCCCCCACGGGGCCGTGGATGTTGGCCCCACATACTGGGAAGGAGGGCAGAATAAATCATAGACCATGGCCCGGTACTGGTCCACCAGGGGGGCAACCAATGACGGATCGATAAACCCGATCCCGGTTTCGCGCCGTGATGCCGCGTTGTACGGATACGCGCAGATGCTGAGCAATTTCCCGCGTGCGTGAAGGTGTTCCGACAGGCAGGCAAGGAAATCGGTGTAAGCGAATCGCGATTCCGCGGGCCACTTTTCGAAATCAATATCCACCCCGTCAGCGCCGGTTGCCTCGCATTCATCCGCCATCCGGCGCGCCAGGGCGGCCACTTTGGCCGGCGACCGGCTGAACCCCTCGCCACACCCCTGCCATCCGCCGCCATAATCGTTCAGGATACTCACATTCATCTGTCCCAGTTCAGCGGCCAGACGTCGCCGCGCCTTCACCGGCCAGCTTGTCGGCATTTTACCGGCGGCCGTCGGCGCCCCGCACATAAGGACCAACTGGTCAAACAGGTCGGCATACTTGCCAACCTGGGCCAGCAAACGTTTCTCGTCATGCAGGACAGTCCAGGCGGAAACAAACCGGCGCGTCTTGGGAACTTTGAATAATTGATTTCGCTCGCTCATAAGCAACCCCTTTGTCTGGTTGATTTGAATACCTTACCAGAATCCCAACTACCTTTATGACGGTGTCTGTCTCTGAAGTTTCTGCAACAACGCCAGCAGGAAATCCCGGTTGTCCGCCGAGGCATACCGCATCGTGCCACCCATCCGGCTGAACGTCTTGCAATACCGCAGGTAATACGCCGGGTTATCCATCGGCGGCTCCCCCTTGGCCGTCCAATCCCACGAGGATTCCGCCAGGTCCACCACGGCAATGAAATGATTCTCAATCCGCCGGCCAGCCTGGAGGTGAAGGTTCTGCGCCATCGACAATGCCTTCTCGAAGATCATCGGTGACATCACCGCCGAACCGACGGACAGGTACACCCCGCCATCCAGTTCCTGGACCGACCGGGCATAGGCCAGGAAATCCCGCAACGCGGTGCGTCCGATGGCCGCACCATGGTTGACGGGATGATTGTAGATAATGTCATGCCCGATCATGGGGTGCCCGGTAAACGGAATCCGCAGGCGGTACGCGGCAGCCTGCACGCTGAACCGCTTCCAGGGATGCGGAATGGCCATCATCCCGGGCTTGAGATCCAGCGCACGAATCATGCCCAGCCAGTCCATGGCGGCCGCTGCCCGGTCCTCGGCGCCCGGTTTCCGCAGCCCCTCCTGCACGGCAGCCTCCAACTCACGCAAGGCCGGCACCGCCAGACCTTCCCGCTCAATCATGCACCCGACGGATTCACCGTACCCCATCCCGCCCCAGGCGCCGGCAATCAGGGCCAGGTTGAGATAACGTCCCGTTTCTTCCCAGATGCCGAACGTTCCTTCGTGGACATTGGCCCGGACGTCCTCCCCGCTTTCTCCCAGGTAACTGAATTCCCAATCATGAATGATACCCGCGCCATTGGTGGCCAGATGCGTCACCCACCCCTTTTCCATCAGCCGGATCAACACCGGCGCCAACCCGTTCTTGATGGTGTGGGCGCCAAACGCCAGGATCACCGGCCGGCCGGCCCGGCGCGACTGGACCACGCGTTGGGCAGTCTCCTCCACCACGGCACACGCCTCCGGCGACAGGCCCTCCGGCGCCGCATCCGGTTTCACATGGTCCCGTTCAATACATAACTTGTTGCGGCGCGACCGTAATGGCTGGACCTTCAATTGTCGCCGATCGAACTGCGGATAAGACATCGTAACCCCCTTCAAGGTGCCCGCCGGGAAACCGCGGGAATCCCGATCTGCAGGAACAACGCATCCAACTGGGCAAAATCCGGAACCAGCACATGGGCGCCGGCACGGATCAACCGTCGGCGCTTGGCCTCGTTCAATCCGAACCGGCGCAACTCGTCGCTGGCCACACCCACCGCCAGCCCGCCGCGCTTGCGGGTCTCCCGGATCTCCACGGGACCATCCCCGAAGGTGACCAGGCACGCCATGTTCGACGGTCCGATTCCCTGCATGATACGCTCCAGCACGATGCGTTTGGCTTCCCGGTTGATGTCGCCCACGGCGCCGTACAGGCGGCCCTCAAACAGATCCGCATAACCCAGCGCACGCGCCTCACGCTCGACGTCCTCCTGGTCCGTGCCGCTGGCCAGGTACAGGCTGACCCCCGCCGCATGCAACCGCCGCAGCAGGGCCACGGCACCCTTGAGGGTGTAGTCGGTCACATCCCGCTCCCCGCGCTCCAACCGTGCCATCCGGTCCCGCACAATCGCCAGCAGGGCATCGTTGTAGATCCGCTTGTATCCGGCCGCGTCCAGCACCTCCGCGGATGAAACAAACCCGAACTCTCGAACCATGTCCGCGAGGCCCTGCATCTGTTCCAGCGTCTGTATCCCGGTGGTCTTGTCGATGAAATCCCGCACCCTCCCGACCACCCGCGCATACACGCCTTCATCGGCGGATTCATAACGGGGCCCGAGGATGGCCTTCACCATCATCGGCTCCATCACCTGTTCCCAGCCTTCACGCAGCGTTGACAGGGTGCCGTCATGATCAAAAATGGCATGAAGGATCCGGGTTCCGGCCGGGAACGTCTCCACAATCTCGATATCCGTTCCCGCAACCCGCCGGGCGCCGCGCGGATCATCCGCCAGTTCCGGCTGGTACAGGTAATCCGGGCTGGCCCCGATTGCACGGATTTCCTCCGGGGTCGCCGTCCCGGTTTGAAAGATCTTCTGAACGGTTACTCCGGCGACAAAATTACCGAAGCATGCCGACTCGACCGGCGGATACCCGGCTGCCAGGGCCGCCGTGAGCCCGGCCACCATGCTGTCACCGGCGCCGACCGGATCCGTGCGTCCGACGATATGCAGCCCCGGCACCGCCTCCATCCCCGCCGATCCCTGCACCACGCACCCGCGGGCTCCGCGTGTTACGAAGACCGGCTGGCCCCAGCGGCCATACAAATCCCGGAGGTGTTCAGCGGTCTGATCGAAAGGCACCAGCGCATCCGGCTCGCAGATCATCCCGCACAAACGGGCGGCTTCACAGGCATTGAGCTTGTATACGCAGTTCCGGTAAACACCCGCCAGACACCGGCAGTCGGCCACGAACGTCACCTTCGGATAACGGCCGATCAGCGCGTTCAATCCGTCCTGGAATGCCGTTGAATGGATACCGTTAACCAGTTGTTCATTGATGATCAACCCATCCAGGTCCGGCAGGACCCGCCCCAGTGCATCCAGGAGGACCCGCGTGGTATCCGCATGCAACGTGTTGAAATTCCCGAAATCCAGGCGATGATCTTCCCGGTCCCCGATGATGGGCTTGATATACACCGGGGTATCCCACCCGTCCCCCTGGGTCAGCAGGCCGTCCAGACCGACCCGCAACTTTGCCAGCAGGCGCCGCATATCCCATCCAAACGGATCGTCCCCAATCACCCCGAAGACGGCAACCGATCCCACACCCATGGCCACCAGGTTGTTCACCACGTTGCCGGCGCCACCCAGGCTGTACTGCTGGCGGCGGACCGGCCGGGTCGGAATCCCCGTCTCAATCGAACGCTCGGACAGGCTCATGTCCAGCGTCCAGTAGGCATCCAGGCAGAAATCCCCCACTACCCCGATCCGGAGCCCCGGCAGGGCATCCAAAAGTCCATCCAGCGTTTTCGCATTCATACCCGCACCTGTCCCACAGCCCGCCTCACCGGCACGCGGGGCCTGATCACCTGTAACGAATCGCCAGTTCAATATCCGTAATGGTCAACGCCGGTCCATAACTGCGGATGGTCACGGCATTGATTCCCCGGTGCAAATCAATGGGCCGCACCGGATGTCGTCGAACATGGTCCGGTTCAGGCAGGATCCCTTTACGACCGGGCTCCGGGAACAACAACACCGTGTCGGGTCGCTTGGCATAGGGCATAAACGCATATTGCCTGGATAAATCGATCCCATTGAGTTTCACCGTATACCGGTTGTAATCCGAACAATCGGATGAAATCGTCTGGAGTTCGATCCGTTTCAGCCGGCCCGCCTGCTCAGCCGACAGCACATCGTCCCCTATGGAAAATCGTATGGTTGTCTCCCCGCCTGCCGGAACGGTTACCGGCAGAGCCCCCAGGGGTTTATCCGGCGCCCCGGCGCCCTGCGAAACCAAATACAACTTATCCAGATGGTTCAGCGTGGATAGGTCACCAACTTCCTGTAACAAGTTGCGATCATAATCCAACGGCGCACCGTCGGTTTCTCCCTGCCCGCCCATATCCTTGAGCGATTCCGGCATCGGCCGTTCCAGGTTCATGGTCCAGGACATGACATTGTAGAGATAGGTCCCGTCGGCTCCCTGGGCCAGGTAATTCATGGCCATGGCACGGTACGTTTGCAGGGGAACCACCCGTCCCCCTCCCATCCGGAATGCCACGTTCCGGTCACATCCGGCATAAACCGGCACACCGGGAATCTTCAACCGTGCATCGGCAATGTCCCGATCAAAATCCGCCAAGAACGGCGTGGACATGCACAGCATGTCGAGGTATCCCAAACGGCCCCACAACGGAACATCCAACCCCTCCAGGCGACACCGGTACAACGAATAAGGGACCACCACGGACAACACGAGCCGCCGCTTCCGCTTCCCGCCCCATTCATCCAGCAGGGCGCGTACCCGGCGGATGAATTCCGTCATCACCGGTGCGCATTCCTCCGTGTGACCGGAAGCATCCGTTCCACGCGGGAAGAACATGCAGTTGCGGGTCATGTCCAGTTCAACCCCGTCCACCTCGTAACGTTCCACCGTCTTCCGGATCTGGTCGAAATAATAATCGCGTACGATGGTCTTGCGATAATCATACTCGGCGCCGCCCCGGCTTCCGCCTTCACCCACCCGATCGTCCAGGTGGTCATAATAAAAGGCATCCATCCACGGGTGATAGATATGATCCTTGTAGTGGGTATCGTTCATCCGGATGCTGGCCAGGAATTCCAGTCCGGCCTTCTTTGCCCGCTTGACCAGCATGCCGAAAGGATCCTTGCCGGCCCGGCGGAACTCCGCCAGGGAATGGATGCACGGATCCGTATCAGGATGCGCATATAACCGTGCCAGGTCCGGATGGATCATCGGTTCCCCACCGGCATTAAAGGAATCGATCATCAGGGCCAGCGTGTCCACCTGGGTACCCGCCAGTTTATCCACCGCGGCGTACACATCCGCATCGGTCACCGGGGGCGCAACCTGGAAAATATTGTAGAAGTCGTTGTTGACGATAATCCGGCGTTTCCGGTTGGGGGCGGTTTTCGTCATGGTTAACTGGCCTTCCGCTTGCGCAGGTCCACCAGGGCGTCCTGTCCGAGCGGACGGATATCGTTGCCCTGCTGTTCAAATGCCCGCATGTTGGCCTTCACTAGGATGCCCGGCTTGCCGGCCCGCCGGTGAATCCGGTTCCCGGTCACCCGGATGTCATCGGTCTCGCCCTGGAGCACGATTTCCGCTTCGCCATCCTTCCGGCAATTCCCGTCCAGCCGGCATCCTTCAATGACGTTGCCATGGGCCGCCAAACGCCGGGTACAGTCACGCAGGAACACCCCGGCCCCGCCGTTGCCGCGGATCACCAGGTTCCGGTTGACATGCCGAACATCGCGCTCGCCGATGGACACGCCATGCAAGCCGTTGTTCTCAAACACGCACTGTTCCAGCAGGGAGTCACGAACCCGCAGGCAGTAGAACAAGCCGCAAACCCCGCATTCCCGCGCCGTACAGTCGTGGATATGAAACCGGTTGCTGCCACTGCCGGGATGAAATCCGTTACCCGTGCAGCGAAGCGCGGTGCAATTGGCCAGTTCAACATCGTCGCACGTCTGGAACCCGAACCCCTCGCCCCGGTAATCCCGCACCAGGACATCGCGGACCTTGATCCGGTTGGACCGGTAAGCGTAAAAACCCGATCCGCGGCATCCGTTCATCGTCTCGTTGCGGGAGGGATTCCCGTCCAACACCAGGTTCTCAACCACGGCGTCGTTCACATCCACCGCACTGACCAGGGGAAACAGCGTCTTGACGAACCCGTTGTCCCGTGCGCCGTAGTCGTGGACATGTGCCCGACTGGTGAACCAGGTGTCGCCCGCACGCCCGGTCAGGGTGGAGACCGTCTGGTAGAACCCGAACGACTTGTCATCGCCGACGATCACCCCGTCCCCCACTTCGAACCCATCGGGCTTATCCACCTCCAGGTCGTTGTGTCCATACCCGAGGTAGGAGATCAGCCGCGCCTGTTTCATCGGGTTTTTTCGCAGGATGGTCGCCGCGCCTTGTCCGCGCACGGTCACCCCCGTGCGCAGGTGCAGGGAATCCGCCATCTTGAATGTCCCGGCAGTCAATGCCACCACCCCGCCGCCCAGGAACGCCGCGCGGTCAACCGCGCACTGGATTTGGTTGCCGGTCAATCCCCGGATCGTGGCGCCCGCCCCACCCACCGAAATTGCAAATCCCTGCATGGCGAATCCTCCTGCCCCCTTATGGGGGTCAGGCAGACTATCCGGCATTCGCCCCGCCATTTCAAGCCGTGTCTCCGCGTCCCAAATCGGCAAGTTGCTTCGTCACCTCATAGAGAGTATGGGGGTCACCCCGATTGCCGCATATTGGACCCGTCCGCGCAAGGCAAGCGGATAATGGAGCGATCCGGAATACCCGTCAATACCACATGAAAACGGCGCCGCGCGGCACCCCCGGCAATCCCACGTAGGTGTAGTTGCCGATGGCGTCGTACTGGATGCCGAACACCGACTGGAGCCCGGGATTCAACCCGGACAGGTTCCACGTCAACCGGGCCGGCGCGTTCGTCCACGACCGGAAAAGGTTGGTGACGTTTCCGCTCATGCGTAACCCCCAGCAATTCTCCTCCGGGTCCGCGGGATCCGCCGTGAAATGCACCTTGATCCGGCCCGCCGCCGCCACGGTGAATGTGTTGGTATCGGCCCCCAGGAAGTGCAACCCCGCGCTGGCCCCGTTGACACGGGAGGTCACCACGCCGGTCGTGTCGATGAAGATTCCCCCCGCGACGCGGAACTCCGTCCCGTTCAGATCGAGCAACCCCAGCGAACTCGTGTTCGTATCGCCGATGTACAGGTTGCTGGCCACGTTCACGGTGCAGGTGGGCAGGTGGACGTAGCCGTACGCATTGCGATTCCCGCTGGGAACCGCCCCACCGAAGTTGGTGCCGTTTTCCGCGCCGATGAACGCATGACCGACAATGTTGAACATGGGCACGCTGGCCCCCGCGAGGTCCACGATCCCGGTCACCACCTTGGTCGAATCTTCCTTGGCCGCCACCTTGAGTTCCGACAGGTAGCCGCGGAAAATCCCGTTCGTGATCCGCAGCACCGACCGACCGCTGCCATAGAGCTCCCCGTAGGAGGGCCACTGTCCCGCGCCGCGCACGCCCACGTGTAACTTGGCCGTACGCGTTGCGGAACCGACCTGCACGGTGACACCCGGCGGCAGGTAGTCCGTCACCGTCCCCGCCTGGTCCCGTCCGATACGCCCGTTGGGACCCATCAGCAGGGCGTTTGTAACCCACAGCGTCTGCAGGGACGAGGAGTTCCCGATATCGATCCACCCCCGTGTGTTGCTGCAGTACCCGACAGCCAGCGTCCCCGCCGTGATATTCGTCACCGAGGCCGGCAGGTGGAGATACCCCTCCCCCCTCCCCCCGCCATAGTGGACCGCCACGGTATCCCTCGAACCGATGTTCATGAAGGGGACGCACACCCGGTTGACGACCCCATCGAATGCAACCGATGTCTGCCGCAGATCCAGCTTGCCGTACGCCGTGCCCGCGTTCCCCCCGAAATGCCTCCCGACAACGAGTTGACTCAGGTATGCGTTGAACGTGCCGCCGGTCGGGACCCATGTGAACGCGATGTCCTGGCGCGTGGGCGCCGGATTGTACTGGTACGTGCCGATATGCAGCACGCCTGGCGCGCCGGGGGACCCCACCCGGATTGCCACGTTGGGCGGAAGATTCACGAGCTGGCCGCGCGCGCTCTCACGGGCCAGCGACAGGTTGCCCCGCACCGTCAGCCCCGTGAGGCTGGAACTGCTTCCGAAATCCAGCGTTCCGTATCCGTCGCGCAGGTACCCCAGGATGAGGTCCCGAACGTCAAGCTGTCGCAACGAAGCGGGGAGCAGCAGCCGCCCAAAGGGGTTTGCGCCCGGCGTGTCGCCGCTGTTCCACCCGATCATGAGATCACTGAACAGGTAGAGCGCATTGGGTGTCGCCCCCCGGTTGATGGTGGCCCCCGACAGATCAAACACGCCCTGCGGGGTCGTATAGGTCGTGTTACCGATGGCGTTTCGGCTGATGATGATGGAGCCCAGATTGGTGGCGTTGACCGTTCCGCTGACCACCCATCGTGCGTTCGAGCAGGCCTTGTCGACGGTCATGTAACCGATATAAACATCGACGCGGTTGGAATCCCCCATCTTGAGGGTCCCGTTCCGAATCTCAACCAGGCTGTTGCTGGCGTTCCGGCCGACCTGTACGGTGCCTCCATTGAGCGTCAGCACGTTCCCGTTGAGGTCGATCACGTGACCCAGCGTGATCCCGGCGGGACCGTTGACATTGCCGATCAACCCGTAAGATGCATTCAAGGACGGGCCGCTGATCGTACGGTCCGATTCCAAGACATTGGTGCTCCCCAGGTCGAGGTTGGTGAAGGCAATACGGCCCGTGAACAACGCCGGAGGCACAGCACTGTTCGTCCAGTTCGCGGCTGTTCCCCAGGACTCGTCCGAACCGGCCCCGCCGCTCCATTGGTACTGCTGGGCCGAGGTCGAAGCGACACCGAGCAGCATGACCAGCCATGCGGCGCCATATCTCATACGGGTAGCGTAGCATTCGCGGCGCCAAATTCCAAACGAATATATCGCAGAATACAATCCTGAAAGGCCCTGATCGACCCGGCCAGGGGTCAGTCCCTCGAATAACGAACAAGGTTTATTCCGAGCATTTGGTTGAAATACGTGCCACGCGAGCGCGGTCAGGGTTCCCTACCCAGCCCCGACGACGTACCCCTAACCCCTCAACACTCTTCCCGGCAGCCGATGCCACAGCCTTCATCATCTCCACAGGCGCGTTTCCATAGCATAGGGGTGACCCCGTGACCCCAGCAACCGATGGCGGAATAGAGCCTCAAGAAGATTTGGCGAGAATCATCCGGGCATGGCGCGCCAGGACACTCCGCCGGTCATCGGCATATTCTTGCAGGATGGCCTGCCCGATCCCGGCGAAATCTCCGCACCGGTACAGGGCGCGCGCCA
>MHBQ01000159.1:0-3475 GCA_001803315.1 Lentisphaerae bacterium RIFOXYC12_FULL_60_16 | reverse complement strand
GGCGCTGGGCTACAGCCATGATCCGCGAACCATCGATCCAATTTGCGGAGAATGGGATCGATGGTGCGCGGATCATGGCTGTAGCCCAGCGCCAGGATGAGGGAATCCACCGGAGTGGGCAGATGGGCGAATTCCGCCATTCTTCCCTGTAGGATTTTGTCGTCAAATTCCGAACGATCCAGCGCTTCGACGAGGAGGGGTACGCCGTCCGGGATTTCCAGGAACCCCAGCAGGCGGGCATAGTCCAGCCTGGCCTCCTGCGAAAGGTTCGCAGATTGGAAGTTTTCCCGCAGTTTCGATCGTGCGGCATCGGATCTCCGGAAGATGGCGGCGAGCGCCCGACTCCGTTCGAGGTAAGAATGATTCGGGTCGGCGACGTGGAGAGTCGCCTGTTCCATCTGTTCGTCCGTCAAGGGGAAGGAGTCTTCGTCCGTCAGGACCTGTTCGGGCAAGATGTTCAGCGAGACGAGTTGTTTCTGCAGGGCCCGGACATCCAGCCCGCGCGGAAGTTTGTTGCGGACGGAAGACATGGCGGCCGCCAGACCGATGGCATAACCCTGGTTCAGGAGATCTTTCTGCATCCGCATCATGGCCGCCGCGTCACGGTGCATGCCGATTCCCAGTCCGGCAACCAGCATTCCTTCCACTCCGCGCGGCAGGAAACAACGGTACGGGGTGTAGGAGGGACAGGCCGGAGCAGGATGGTTTTGACGGCGGGTTTCTTCCGTATGCGGAAGCAGGGCGAAAAACGGCAGACTGGGATAGCCATGTAAATCGAAATCGCTTTTCGAAAGAACCACGCTGTCCGGGTAGGTGCGCTGGAGCAACTGGTCAAGATAGGATAGTTCGTGATCGGCGACAATGCGCTGTCGTTCCCGGCTTTGGAGGAAGGAAAGCGTGTCGTAGGCGGCATCCGGATCCAACGCATGATGAACCCCCGCCACGGCGGTGGTGATATCCACCACATCCGAGTCATCCACCAGCAGGAAATCGCTGTTGACCATGTTTCTTCCGGGCGGGCGGAGGGCAAAGCCGGTTCCCTGGATGGCAATATCGTTTTCATCGTCCGCCCCGAAACGCACCCTGGCGCCCGCCACGGCCGCCATGTCGGCATTCCCGGTGGCATCCACCACCACCTGACCGGTCACGAGTCCATGACCATACGGAGTAGCCGCAACCACACCCCGGACCACACCGGATTTTTTCCACACTCCGTATGCCAGCGAACAACACCAGATCTGGCCGCCACATTTCCGGATTTCGCGACGCAACCATTCCATTTTGGTTTCCGGACTGATGTTCTTTTCCTCCAGAAACGGCACTTCGGCGGCAAATCCCACATGGCGGCCATGGTAGGGGGCCCCGATCAATCCGACCGTTCCCACGCCGCCTAATCCCTCCTGGAATTCGATCACCAGCACCCGGGCGCCTTCTCGTGCGGCGCCAATGGCCGCAGCCGCCCCGGCGGTTCCGCCGCCAATGACGAGGACATCCGCATGGGCCACCATCGGGAGGGAATCGGGTCCGGCCGGAACCATATCCATCGGACGATCCATGGGCCGGAAGCCGGCCAGCTTTTCCCCGAATTCACCCGGTTCGGCATTCTCGCCGGCGGATACACGGACATGAAGCTTTCCAGGTTCCGGGAGATCTTTGGCTTGTGTGGCGGCCCGGCGGCCGGTTTCCGTGCCGTCGGTTTCGGACGTGGTGGGACCCAAGGCCAAAAGCCGGTCCGTCTCCAGGACCCCTCTGCCGGACGTCGGAAAAAGGATTTCCGATGCACGCCACTGATTTTTCCTCCATGTCCGATCACGGGCCGCTTGTTCACGTTCCATACCGGCAGACAGGTTGATTTCGCCTCCCGGGAAATCTATTTCATACAGGTGATATGACAAGGGTGTGCCGTCGGTCTCGATACCGCTGGTGATTTCGCGGACCGGATGGAGGCCGGATCCGCTGTCCGATCCGCCCAGCACGACGCGAGTCATCCGGACCAGGCTGGACACCGGCTGGGTCCTGTCCGGGGTTTGTTTCATAAGCAAGCCGTGAAGGGTTGCATCGATGGTGATTTTGGCGGCAATCGCCTGGCGGCCGGCGCGATTCGCGAGAACGAATCCGGCTGGAGCGCAGTTTTCGGTTTCCAGAAGACCGACCGGCTGGCATCCGAGAACGAATTCCACTCCGGCTTCCAACAGTCGGTCGGAAAGCGTTTTCTTGACACGCAGGGGAGTCGTTATGGATTGGCTTCTGAAAATGGCATGCCGGAGCGAACAGGGTTCGTTTGCCTGCTCATCGGACCACAGGCGCAGGGTGGCGCACAGGTCTTCGCCCAGATAGAGGCGTGGAGCGGCGAGGAAGACGCGGCTTCCCTTCTCCGCGGCGGCCAGCGCGGCCGCGACCGCCGCGAGGGTTCCCCCGACGATGGCGACATCCACCCGCCGGACCAATGGGATATGGCGTGGAGATACGGCGGCGCAGGTTGAAACCATTCTATTGCGTATTCCGGTCAAAACGGCCAACCCCCCTCGGAGCGTAGCGACGCTGGTTGATTAAGCAGGCGTTCCAGTGCGGGATAAAAGGAGGTTTCAGGGACATTGGCACGGATCTCGCCCAGATCGGTCAAATAGCCTTCAATCAGGTTCTCAGCCATATATTCAGCTCATCGTGAACCGGCAGGACTGTTGCATGAAACGCACGATACTTCCGGCCAGTGTTGTCATGAAACTACTCCCCGCCTGATTGTCTTTACAAGGGGAAAATTGGTGTCAACGCCGCTTTGAAATAGCGCTTCTTCGGCCGTTTTGAAAATGTCCGTCTACTTCGTCTTCTTCCAACGGAACCGCAAAACCGCAGAATATCCAACCGCAGAATGTCGAAGGAAAGCGAGTCGTCACGGATCCCAACTTCAATATTCGGAAATCATCATTCGTCAATCTGCGGTTCTTCCGGAACATCGCCAAACCGGCGGTTTCGGGAGTTTTCAGGACGGCGTCCACAAATCGGCATCCGATGGTTTGAAAGCGTCACGGACGGTTCGGCGAGCCGTCCCTGTTCCCCGCCATCGGACATCTCCATCTACAAGTCAGGCACCACGCTGGCGGTGACGGTGATTAGCAGTTTTCGACTATCGTCCACCTCATACGAACGACAAAACAGGCGGCCCAGCAGGGGAATCCTGCCCAGGACAGGTATCCGTTCCTCCACCTGCCGCTTCCCGGAGGTAACCATGCCCCCCATCATGACGGTTGTCCGATTTCGCAGGGAAATCGTTTGATCAACCTTACGCGTATGGAAAAACGGCTGCCGGAGGTTAACCGTTTGACTTACGCCGTTCATGTCCACATACGTGGCGGCATAGTCGCTCCACGCTGGTTCTGACACCACCTCAGCCATGAGTTTCAAATCAATCATGTCCCGCTTGGGATTGTAACGAGGCGTAACATTGAGCGTAATCCCCACATCGCGTGTTTCGTAT
>MHBQ01000158.1:6680-8220 GCA_001803315.1 Lentisphaerae bacterium RIFOXYC12_FULL_60_16 | reverse complement strand
CGGTGGAAGCGGAGATCGAACCTGCCGGGAAAGTTGCCCGCGTCAAGCAGCTGCGCGAGGCAGGCCAACGGGTGGCGATGGCCGGCGATGGCATCAACGACGCTCCCGCCCTCAGTGAAGCGGAAGTCGGCATTGCCATGGGCACCGGCACCGATGTGGCCATGCAAAGCGCGGGCATCACCCTGGTGCGAGGCGACCTGCGTGGCATCGCCCAGGCCATCCGCCTCAGCCGCGCCACGATGAACAACATCCGGCAAAACTTGTTCTTCGCGTTTCTCTACAACGCGCTGGGAATCCCCGTGGCGGCGGGCGTGCTTTATCCGTTTTTCGGCTGGCTGCTCAGTCCGATCATCGCCGGTGCCGCGATGAGCCTGAGTTCCGTCTCGGTCATCAGCAACGCCCTGCGACTTCGGAAAATGAAACTGTGATCTTTGCGCAACCTAAAAACAACCAGGATGGATTGATCCAAGGACCAACTGAGCCGGCAAACGCCGTTCCCACCATGACCCAACCGATCAAGTTTTCCCTGGCAGCGAACTACGATCCGGAACTGGTTCCGGCACTGGCCGCCTACCCGGTCGATGAAGTTTACGGTAAGCTGCCCGGCGACGGCGTCAGCGGTGGCCGTCCCCGCTACCTGGCCAGGCCGCTCTCGGAAGACGATCTGCGGCGCTACGTCCGCCTGCTCGACCAGTATGGCATTGCCTTCAATTATCTCCTGAACGGCTCCTGTTTCGGCAACCGCGAATGGACAAGCTCCTGGCAAAAGAAAGTGACGGCCCTGCTGGCCAAGCTGGGCGACATGGGCGTGCGCCGGGTCACCGTCTCGACCCCCTTTCTGCTGGAACTGGTCAAGCGCCGTTTTCCCGAGCTCAAGGCGAAGGTTGGCATTTATGCCCAGGTGGACACGCCCCGGCGCGCCCGCTTCTGGGAAGATCTGGGGGCGGATGCCATCACGCTGGAGAGCTTCTCCATCAACCGGGACTTCCGGCGCCTGGCGGCCATCCGCCAGGCAGTCCGTTGCAGCCTGCAACTGATTGCCAATCACGTCTGCCTGCCGAACTGCCCGTTGCAGAGCTATCATCAGAACGGTTTCGCGCATGCCTCCGACGACACCGGCACGCTCTTCATCGACTATTGCCTCCTGCGCTGCTCGCGGTCACGCCTGGCGGACCCGTCGCAGTTCATCAAGGCAGCCTGGATCCGGCCGGAGGACCTCGCCGCCTATGAAGCGCTGGGCTACACGACATTCAAGCTTCTGGAGCGGGGGATCCCATCGACCGAACTCCTGCGGCGCGTCAAGGCCTACAGCGAAAGACGTTCGACCGGCAATCTGGCCGAACTGCTGCTGTCGTACGGTTTCAAGGAACCGGTCCGCAAGGAAGCGCTGTGGTCGCTGCGTCACTTCTGGAAACCGCGGCAGGCAAATCCCGTGCGTCTGAAACCGTTGCTTGATTTGGCGCGCATGCAGGGCATGCTCTCGCCATTGCCGGAGTGCCCGATCCGGGTGGATGCACAACAGATTCCGGAAGATTTTCTG
>MHBQ01000158.1:0-6629 GCA_001803315.1 Lentisphaerae bacterium RIFOXYC12_FULL_60_16 | reverse complement strand
TATTGCGAGCGGATTGCCGCGCAGGCCGTTTCGATCGCGCCCGAGTACCGTACCGACGTGCTGAACAAGTATGCGGAAGTGGACGACGCCATGGCAACCGGAGGACTGTGGGGTGTTTGATGTGCGCGACACGGCTACGGAGTTCCTGGACCGGACGGACTGCGACCCGTCGCTGGCCGCCGCCAGCTACCGGTTCATGGAGAGGGTCAACCGCCGCTTCGGCGGCATCCGCCTGGTCCGGCGGTTCCTGGCCGCCGAAAGTGCGGGACGCCGTGCCGGTACCCCGCTGCGCGTCCTCGACATCGGTTCGGGAAGCTGCGACATCCCGCTGGCCATCAGTCAGTGGGCGGACGCATCCGACATCCCCCTGCGCTTCACCTGCCTGGAACCGGCAGGCCACGCGGTTGACATTGCGCGCCGGCAGCTTGCCCGAGCGCGGGACTCGGCGGTGGAACTGCTTCAGGAGGACGTGTTCACACACCAACCTTCCGAACCGTATGATTGCGCCGTGGCCTCCATGTGCTTCCATCATTTTAGCGATGCCCAGATCATCGCGCTGATGCAACGGCTGCGCCGATTCGTGCGCAAAAGCCTGCTAATCAACGATCTTCGGCGTTCGGCACTGGCGGATCTGGCGGCAAAACTGTTGCTGACCAGTATTCGTGCCCCGGCAGGGGTACGACACGACGCTTTGCTCTCAATCCGGCGCGGCTTCAGAGTCCATGAACTGAAAGCCTTGCTGGGGCAGCTCGATGGCGCGACGGCCACCGTGGCGCCAGCCCGCTGGTTCCGAATCGCCGCTATTGTCCGGTTCAAATTAGGAGAAAAAACATGAAAACTATCCTCAGCGGTTTGGGCACCGCCACCGCGCCGCTCTATGCGACACAGGAAGAGGCCTACAAATTCTTCACCACGCACTGCCCCCTGGAACCGGCTGAACAGGATCTGTATCGCCGCATTCTGCTGGATGGCAAGATCAAGGGTCGCTACCTGGGGATGGATGCCACGATCGATGCGCTCGAGACCGACCCCGACCGGCTGCTGGCGCGCTTCCTGAAGTTCGGCCGCAGCACCGCCGTTGCCGCCGCGCGCCGCGCCCTGGCCGAGGCGGACGTCGAGGCTGCCGAACTCGCCGGCCTTGTCGTCAACACCTGCACCGGCTACCTCTGTCCCGGCCTCTCCTCCTACATCGCGGAAGATCTGGGGCTGAAGCCGTCGATCCGCTTTCAGGACTTGATGGGGATGGGTTGCGGCGGGGCGGTTCCGAATCTCGAAGCCGCCACCAGCATGCTTGTCCGCAGCAGGGAAGGCCCGGTTCTCAGCCTGGCCGTGGAGATTTGTTCGGCCACCATTTTTCCCAGCCATGAACCGGACTTGATTGTGAGCAACTCCATTTTCGGAGACGGCGCCGCCGCCGCCGTGCTCAACCTGGTGCAGGACGACCACCCGGGCGGTCTGGCGCGTGTGGTCGATTTTGCGACGGGCCTGTTTCCTCAATATCGCGAGGAATTGCGCTACCGGACGGACGGTGGGCGCCTGCGCAACCACCTGACCAAGCGGGTCCCGGTCATCGGCGCGCAAACCGGGGCGGAAGTGGCCTCCCGGCTTCTGGACCGACACGGCCTTTCACGGGATGACATCGACTGGTGGGCGGTACATCCGGGCGGCACGGTCGTGCTCGCCCAAGTCGCCAGAAAACTGGAACTTGACGACGAAGCGATGCGCTTCTCCTACCATGTCTTCGAGAACTACGGCAACATGTCCTCACCCTCCGTTCTGTTTGTCTTGCGGGAAATCCTCGATCATGGCCGGCCACAACCGGGGCATAAGGGGATGCTTGTCACGTTCGGAGCCGGCTTCTCCGCCTTCGCAGCGCTTATCGAGTTTGCGTCCGCTTGAACACGGATGGCGGATGCGAAACAAATCGGGAAACAGGAAAGGACTATCTATGCAAACGCACGTGGATGTGGCCATTGTCGGTGCGGGCAGTGCGGGACTTTCCGCATTGCGCCAAGTCAGGAAATTCACCGACAACTACCTTCTGATTGATCCCGGCCCGCTGGGCACGACCTGTGCGCGGGTAGGTTGCATGCCCTCGAAGGCGTTGATCCACATTGCGAACGCTTACCACCGTCGCCGCACGTTCGCCGAGACAGGCATTTCCGGTGCCGAGCATCTTCGGTGCAATATCCCCGCGGTCTTGCGCCATGTGCGCACACTTCGCGATCACTTCACCACAGGGATGATCGAGGCAACGCGCGAGCTGGCGGGAGAGCGGCTCGTTGAGGAAAGAGCCGTCCTCGTTGGGCCCAAACGCGTGCGGGTCGGCAACAGAATCGTTGATGCTGACCGAATCATCCTCGCGCCCGGCGCGCGTCCCCTGATTCCCCGCGAATGGCAAATATTTTCCGAGCACATCCTGACCAGTTCGACGATTTTTGAACAGGACGTTCTGCCGGAACGCATTGCCGTAATCGGGCTGGGTGCAATAGGTCTTGAGCTCGGGCAGGCGTTGAGCCGACTGGGCATACAGATGACCGGATTCAACAGGGTGCGCGAGATCGGAGGATTGAGCGACCCTGATATCACCGCAGCAGCAAGCGAGATTGTTGCAGGGGAATTCATCATGCATAACGGTGCAGCCGCAAAGATCAAAGCCACGGACAACGGAGTAGAAGTGCAGGCGGGAACCGCTACCGCAACGGTGGATAAGATTCTTGTCGCAACGGGAGTTCGGCCAAATCTTGATGAGCTGGGAATGGAGACGCTTGGTGTTGAACTTGACGAACACGGCATGCCGCCGGTAGACCCGCACACGTCACAGATCGGGGATCTTCCTGTTTACCTTGCCGGAGATGCCAACGGGTACGCCCCGGTCCTGCATGAGGCACTGGATGAAGGCTTCATCGCAGGTCGCCACAGCTTCGGAGCGGATGGAGCATCGGCCGGTTACTGCCGTCGCCCACCGCTGCGCATCGTGTTCAGCGATCCCCAATGTGCCGTTGTCGGCCAATCCTTTGCGGCTCTGCGGGACACGCGCATCGTTATCGGACACGTTGACTTCAGGCAACAGGCCCGCGCCATGATCGAGGGGCGTAACGCAGGCGTGTTGCGACTCTATGCCGAAGCGTCATCGGGACGAATCCTCGGGGTGGAAATGGTCGTGCCGGAGGCCGAACATCTTGCGCACCTTTTGGCGGCATGCATCCAGGCGAACATGACCGTACATAACGCCCTTCAGTTGCCCTTCTACCATCCCACGCTTGAAGAAGGGCTACGTACCGCACTGCGCGATGCCGTCAAACAGCTAATGGAAGGTCCAAACCCGGATGGTTTCCATCTGTGTGAGAGCTGCCCGGAGTCTGCCCTGCAATGACCAAGCCCTTTCCTGGAATCTTCTATCATCCAACCACATCGCTCAGGTTCTGCGCAATACGAAGCCGACAACGAAAGCCGCCGTGCGGTCTGCGATCCTGGAGGCGCGTTCACCGGCATGGTGCTCTCGTCAGATAGGGTTATACCCCATAGCCGGAAATCCGCCAATCGCATAGACTCATTGAATAGGAAAGACCACGGAAGGAAAAACGAATGAAGACGATGTTGTGCAAAGTTATGGTGGCGGTTCTGCCCCCGCCTGAATGCCGAAAGGACTTCGTCCAGGCATTCCTGGACCATCTGGTGAACTGGGATTTCGCGGCGGCGCAAGTGATGTCCTCATGAGCACGATCATCACCAAGGACGGCACGGAGATCTACTACAAGGACTGGGGCACCGGACAGCCTGTCGTGTTCAGTCACGGTTGGCCACTCAACGCCGATGCGTGGGAAAGCCAGATGGTGTATCTGGCGTCCAACGGTTATCGCTGCATCGCCCATGACCGTCGCGGCCATGGCCGTTCGAGTCAACCCTGGAATGGCAACGACATGGACACCTATGCTGACGATCTCTCGGAACTCATCGAAACACTCGGCCTGAAGGGCATCACCCTGGTCGGCCACTCGACCGGCGGTGGAGAGGTGACCCGTTATATCGGGTGCCACGGTACCAAGCGCGTTGCCAAGGCCGTGCTCATGGGCTCGGTGACGCCCTGCATGCTCAAGACCGCCGCCAATCCCGGCGGCCTGCCGATGAAGGTGTTTGACGACATCCGCGCAGGTGTCGCCGCCGACCGTTCGCAGTTCTTTAAGGATCTTACGACGCCGTTCTACGGCGCCAACCGGCCGGGCGTGAAAATCAGCCAGGGAGTCCGCGACACATTCTGGTTTCAAGGCATGCAGGGCGGTCTCAAGAACGAGTTCGATTGCATCAAGGCGTTTTCCGAGACGGATTTCACCGACGATCTCAAGCAGTTCGACGTACCGACGCTGATCCTTCACGGCGATGACGACCAGATCGTGCCGATCGGCGCCGCGGCGCTTCGCTCGTCGAAGCTTGTCAGGAACGCAACCCTGACCATTTATCCCGGCGCACCCCATGGCCTCGCGGACACGCACAAAGACCGGCTCAACGCCGACTTGCTGGCGTTCCTTGGGACCTGAGGTCGCTATGACAACAAGCGCCACCACGCTGACGCCCGATCTGCTCCGCAAGATGGATGCCTACTGGCGGGCCGCGAACTACCTGTCGGTCGGACAGCTTTATCTGCGCGACAATCCGCTGCTGCGTGAGCCGCTGAAGCCGGCCCATGTGAAAGCGATGCTGCTCGGACATTGGGGCACCACGCCGGGTCAGAACTTCATCTATGTGCATCTGAACCGGATCATCAAGGAACACGATCTGGATATGATCTACATTTCCGGTCCCGGCCACGGCGGTCCCGCGCTGGTGGGCAACACATACCTGGAGGGCACCTACACCGAGATCTACCCCGATATCAGCCAGGATGAGGCCGGACTCCGGAAGCTGTTCAAGCAGTTCTCCTTCCCCGGCGGCATTCCCAGTCATGTCTCACCGGAATGTCCGGGCTCGATCCATGAGGGTGGCGAACTCGGCTATTCGCTCAGTCATGCCTTCGGCGCCGTGTTCGATAATCCTGACCTGATCGTCGCCTGTGTCGTCGGGGACGGCGAAGCCGAGACCGGCCCGCTGGCCACGGCCTGGCACTCCAACAAGTTCCTCAACCCGATCACGGACGGGGCCGTACTGCCGATCCTGCATCTCAACGGCTACAAGATCGCCAATCCGTCCGTGCTGGCGCGCATCGAGCCGGAAGAACTGGATCAATTGTTCCGCGGCTATGGCTGGACGCCCTACCTGGTGGAAGGCGCCGATCCGGAAACCATGCACCAACGCATGGCGGAAGTCCTGGACAAAGCCGTTCTGGAAATCCGCCAGATTCAGGACTATGCACGGGAACATAGGGCCGCCGCCCGCCCGCGCTGGCCGATGATCGTCCTCCGATCGCCCAAAGGCTGGACGGGACCAAAGGAAGTCGACGGGGTGCCCATCGAGGGCACCTTCCGGGCGCACCAAATCCCCATCGTGATGGATGCGGATCATCCCGGGCATCTCAAGCTCCTGGAAGGCTGGATGAAGCGCTACCGGCCGGAAGAACTCTTCGATAAGAACGGGCGGCTCATCCCGGAACTGGCCGAACTCGCGCCCACGGGCAACCGTCGGATGGGGGCGAATCCACACGCGAACGGCGGTCTGCTGTTGCACGACCTGATCATGCCCGACTTTCGCGACTATGCGGTGGAGGTCCCATCGCCAGGCGCCGTCCAGGCCGCCGACACCCACGAACTGGGTGCGTTTCTGTGCGGGATTGTAAGCCTCAACAGCCAGCAGCGAAACTTCCGCATATTCGGCCCCGACGAAACGCTGTCCAACCGCTTGAATGCCGTGTTCGAGGTCACCGACCGGCAGTGGGAAGCCCGCACCAAAGACAACGATGAGTTTCTGGCCACCGATGGCCGCGTGATGGAAATGCTGAGCGAGCACCAATGTGAAGGCTGGCTGGAAGGCTATTTGCTTACCGGTCGGCATGGTCTCTTCAACTGCTACGAGGCGTTCATCCACATTATCGATTCGATGTTCAACCAGCATGCCAAGTGGCTGACGGTCAGTGCGGAGCTTCCCTGGCGCCGCAAGATCGCCTCGCTGAACTACCTGCTCGCCTCGCACGTCTGGCAGCAGGCCCATAACGGCTTCACTCATCAGGATCCCGGGTTCATCGACCATGTCATGAACAAGAAAGCCTCCATCGTACGGGTGTACCTGCCGCCCGACGCCAACTGCCTGCTGTCGGTGTGGGACCATTGCCTCAGGAGCCGCCACTACGTCAACGTGGTGATCGCCGGCAAATACCAGGCGCCGCAATGGTTGTCCATGACGGCGGCCCTAGCACACTGCGCAAAAGGGATCGGCATCTGGGAATGGGCGGGATGCGACCGGACAACCGAACCGGACCTCGTGATGGCCTGTTGCGGCGACGTACCCACGCTGGAAACGCTCGCCGCCGTTTCCATCCTTCGGAACCACCTGCCGGAGCTGAAGATTCGCGTGATCAACGTCGTGGACCTGATGAAGCTCCAGCCGGAACGCGAACACCCGCACGGGCTGAGCGATCAGGACTTCGATGCCCTGTTCACCAGGGACAAACCGATCCTCTTCGCGTTTCACGGCTACCC
>MHBQ01000157.1:1624-8762 GCA_001803315.1 Lentisphaerae bacterium RIFOXYC12_FULL_60_16 | reverse complement strand
CATGCCTTATCTTAGTGCCATTCGGGACAGACCCGAATGGCGCTTTGGCGGAACGGCGTGCTCGGCGATCACACCCTATCAGGGGATGGCGGGCGGAGCGCGAATCATTGGCAGGAAGGCCTCGCCCTTCTATCAGGAATAGGCGGCGGTCAGGCGGGGAGTTTCAGGAACGCCCCCTGGCGGGCGGCGGAACGCGCGCTGTATTCGAGATAGGATTGCACCCTGGCGCCGCCCTCGAAACTGGTCTGGCCCTGTTTGCGCTTTTGCAGGGATGTGACAAAGCGCTGGTACATGTCGGGGGTGGGCGGGCATTTCACCGGTTGCCACAGGTTCTTGTCGATATCCTTGCCGGTACACAGGCGCAGGGTATCGGGCGCCGGCCGGTCGAGGTTGAGGTCGAGGGCGCCCTTGTCGCCATAGACCCGGATGGCGACGGTGTTGGCGTGACCGGTGGCCCAGCGGGTGGTGTGCAGGGTGCCGATGGCCCCGTTCTTGAACCGGACGGTTGTGACCACGCTGTCATTGGCATCCAGCACGTAGGGCCCGATCTTGCGGACCCCTTTGTCGAAGGTTTTCTGGATGGAGGACAATTCGGCAAAATCGCCCACGACGAAACTGGCCAGGTCATACAGGTGTACGCCGATATCCCCGAGGGTGCCCGCGCTGCCGTGCCGGGTGCTGAGCCGCCAGAGGAATGCTTCCTTGGTATGCCAGTCGCCCCACGAATGGCTGACCAGCCAGCTTTGGAGATAACTGCCCTCCACGTGGAGGATGCGTCCCAGTTTGCCGGCGGCGACCAGTTCGGCGGCCTTCTGGGTGGCCGGTGAATTGCGGTAGCTGAAATTAACGCAGGTAAGCAATTTGCGACGGCGGGCTTCCGCCGCCATCCTGCGGGCGTTGGCCAGGGTGTCGGCGAGGGGTTTCTCGCACATCACATGGACCCCGTTCCGGATGGCTGCGAGGGCGGCGGGTGCATGGGCCTTATCGATGGTCACGACGGAAACGCCGTCGATTTTCTCTTTACGGAACATGGTGTTGGCGTCCTCGTAGGACGCGGGGATCTTGTGTTGTTCGGCGAAGGCCCGGGCACGGCCGGGTACGATATCGCAGCAGGCCACCAGCTTGCAGCCCTTGATGTCGTTAAACCGCCGTGCATGCCCGTTGGCCATGCCACCGGTCCCGAGAATCGCAAGTCGGATTGTCATGATCATGCTCCTTTCAGCACAACACCGCGGCTATACGGCAGGCGGCGGGAAAAGAAAAGGAGAATTGGTGTTGGCTGTGCAGGCGATTACCGGAACAGGAATACGGCGCCCACTTTTCCCTGGAGTTCATAGGCGCCCATATCGACCCGGCCTTGTTTCACCCGTTGTTTCCCGGCCAGGTCCTGGCCGCTTGTCATCCAGGCAAGGTTTGTCCCGGCATTGATGCCGGGCGAACCGGGAGCCAGCTGATGGTTGTGTGAAGCAGCATCGACAAACAGGGGTGTGCCCGTGATGTTGCCTTTCACGCCCGGCGTCAAAGGCGAGGAACAGCAGTATCCCATGTTTGTCACGGGGCCTCCCAGTTCATCCTGGCCGGGTCCTGTGGATGTGTTGCCATGGATTATCACGTTGGTTGCGGACCCGGACGTCTGGTAAAGACCGCCTCCCTTGTCTCCCCAGGCCGTATTTTCGACAAGGGTTGCGCTTTCAATCAATCCTCCGGACTGATAAACACCCCCGCCGGAATTTGTTGTTGAATTGTACCGGATAACCGCATTCTGCAAATTCCCTCCCGTCATGTAGACGCCGCCTCCGCCGGCCGAAGTTGCGCCAATCACCTGGTTGGAATCGATCTGGCAACGCAACACCGATCCGCCGGTCATCCAGACACCTCCGCCGTATCGTGAGGAATTCCCCCCGGAACGGGTGTTCCGAAACACGGTACAGTTGCTGATGGTTCCACTGGTCATATAAACGCCGCCCCCTCCGTCATTCGCCTGATTCTTCGCAATATAACAATTGCGAACCAGGCCTGAGGTCATGCGGATTCCACCGCCGTAGCCCGAATTCTGGTGGGTTGCCCGATTGTTGGTGATGATGCAGTCCTCGACCAGCGCGGATGCATGGGTGAGATAGACGCCTCCTCCTGATCCGATCAGATTGTTGATGATTTTACAGTTCCTGACGGTTCCCCCCGCAAGCAGTTCCACGATGCCGTAGTAGCCGTAAGAAAGGTTTGCCCCGCGCATCGTGAAACCGTCGATCACCACGTTCGGGACCTTCACCTGGAACAGCTGCGAGCCGGTTGTCTGCAAGGTTGTCACATCCCGCCCGTTGACACTCTGGATGGTGACGGGTTTTTCCACATCCATGCGCGCTGTCACCGAGAACGTTCCATTGGATATGAAGATGTTTCCGCCCGCCCCCACCTCTGCCAGTGCGTTTGCTGGTGTCGGCGTAGCTTTTGCCCAACTGTCGTAGGGCGCCACGTTACCGGCCCCGAGTGCTACGTATGTCGTGCCCGGCCATATCTTGATGTGTTGGAATTTCGTCTTGGTTGCCGTCGAACCCAGCGCATTGGTGCACACCAGCCGGACGGCGTAAGTCCCCGGTTGGGCATACACATTTGTCACGACCCTTCGGGTGGTCCCGGCCAGGTTGATGGTCCCGCTGTTCGTCCAGTCCCAGCAGTAGGTCACGGTACTGGTCCCTGGGCCAGCCGTAGAGGCAGTGAAAATCACTGCCTGGCTGTTGGTTCCCTGGACCGGAGTTCCGTCAAAGTCACAGACAAAGATGGCGCCTGCCGGTTCCTGCTCGTAACACCCCATGTCGTATTCAGCCACGGTGTCAGCGTTGCCGTCCAGTGGGCGGTTTGTGCCGGCAAGGTCCACGTTGATGGATGGAACCGTAATGCCGGCGTCCACACAGGGTGATCCGAAGTTCAGCCGGTAATTCCAGGCCGGCCGGTTTACAAAATCGGGGTTGTCCTCAAGGTTTCCGGTCCCGCTGACCAGTGGTTGCATGCAGGAGTAGGTGATGGTTCCGGCTGTCTGCTGGACATTCTCGCTGCCGCTTGCCGGGTAGGTTCCGCTGTTGTAGTAGAAGATGCAGTTCGTGATAAATCCGCCGGTCTGGTAAAGGCCGGATCCTGCGGCTCCGCCGGACCGGCGGTTGTCCGCCACCGTGCAGTTTATCATGACTCCGCCGCTCATATAGATCCCGGCCCCCTGGGTGGCGTTGACCGGGGAAAGCCGATTGGTGATGACCAGGCAGTTTTCCAGTACGCCGCCGGTCATGTAGACCCCGCCGCCGTAGGTTCCCGGGTCACGGGTGCCTGCATTGTTGCTGATGACACATTGCACCACGCGCCCCGCCGTCATATAGATCCCGCCGCCGCCGTCAGCGCACCGGTTGTTGCCGATAAAACAATTGCTCACGACGCCGCCAGCCACACGCAGTCCGCCACCCCAACCCGTGTTCCAGTGCGAAGCAAAATTGTTGGTGATTATGCAATCGTGAATCAACCCGCCATTCAGGTATCCACCCCCGCTGCTGACACAGTTGTTCGCGGTCATCGTGCAATAACGGACCGTGCCGGCTGACAGATTGATGGGGCCGAAATTATTGTAGGTCAGCTCATTGCAATCGATGATTTTGAAGCGTTCGAGAATGGCTTCCGCATGATTTATGCGAATGGGGGGGGTTGTATTGCCCGGTACATCGCAGTCGATCACGGTAACGTCGACGCCGTTGAAACCCCGCACGGTCACGGCCTGGTCGATGAACAGTTGTGCGGTAATCTGGTAGGTCCCGTTCGAGACTTGAACGATATCACCCGCTTGGGCATGTGTCAGTCCGTTGCTGATGGTCAGGAACGCCGAGGCCCAGTTCGTTCCATGGGTTGACGGAGCATCGCTCCCTGTCTTGGCCACCCGCCATTCGGTTTTCACCCGGAATGACTGCAGATATGACCAGTCGACCCCCGTGGAGTTGGTTGCATAAACGCGATACACGCAGGTGGTTGCCTGGGACAGGTTCGTTACGTTCAGGCCGAAAGTCTGGCCGGCGCTCCAGCTGTTGCCGGCATAGACAACCCTGGCCCAGGCGCTGGTGGTGGCGGTTCCCCGGTCCTGTGTGTCGTAACAGAACCATAGTTCCGGGCTGGGACCCCCGCCGGAATTGCCGACGATTCCGTTTAATGTACCGCTGCGTATATTGATGTCGGAAGGGGGGAGGGAAACCGCGGTGAGCGTGGGATAATCCACGATACCATACGTGTTAAACGTGGCATTGGATCCCTGGTTCATGGCACAGGCCCAGACCCAGTTTGAGGAACGATCAATGGTTGAGATCCTGACTTCGTCCACCAGGCCGTCAAACCGCAATGTCGTCCACGATGTTCCGGCTGCTCCCAGGTGGAGATTTCCGCCATTGCTTCCCGCAACGGCATCCGAAATAACCCGAACCCGGCGGCCGTTGATATAAAAGGTTCCGGTGGTTCCATTGCGGGTATAGACCAGGTGGAGCCATTGATTGTCCAATACCCCCACGCCGGCGTAGCGCCACAGGCCGCTGGCCCAGAAAGCCGGTTGGTTCGAGGCCGAGTTGTCCAGTGTGAAGATAAACCCGTTGTTATTGTAGGTTCCGACAAACCCTTCCCACGTATTGGCAACCGGATCCGAATAGATCCAGGCGCTTACCGTATAGGGGCCCGACAAGGTGAAGGCAGCCTGGTCCGGCACGGAAATGAAACTCGTGTTACGGGTGAAATCATTGGCCCCGTCGATCCAGGTGTCGGGCATGTGCTTCACGGCCGTTGAGGCCGTGGCGTTATACCGGTTGGCCGTGGCGTCTGTAGCATTGCTGACCTGCATGTGATAGACGGTCAGGTGATTTGAATCCCAGACCAGGCCGTTTGTCGTATACGCCGGCGCAAGGTTGGTGGCTTTTCCCCAGTAGGCCCAGATAAACGTATTGGTTCCTGAAAGAAGCGGCACCTGAATCCAGGCCACACTCTGACCATTCGAATTCCATTTCTCGAGCTCGTATTTCAGCTCGACCGTTTCGTTTGAATCGGCAAAACGAAGGTCCGTTCCGTTTGCCTGGAAATCCTGGTATTGAAGGGCCGGAATGTTTGTTCCCAGCACCACGAGCGCGGGAAAATTGGTCAAGGGCTGACGTCCGTATCCACGGAACGTAATCTTTGACTGATAGGTCCAGCTATCAAAGACCCCGGCCGACAAATATCCGGGAAACAGGAATATGAAGAACAGGGCAATCCTTATGTTTCTTTTCCCCCGCATTACACAAGTCCCCCTACCTCTCCATGATATCCCCTGAAGAGGATGTATGCGAGCCGAAAAGCTTTTTCAGAATCCAGCGAGCCTGCCAAGTTCTTCCCGTGTGATGGCGACGGGCTGGTAGTCGGGCCGGGATTTGATGCGCGGATATTGGCGGCGGATAAATTCGGCTATCGGGAGACGGTCGATGGTCAGCGGGGTTGTGGGGGTGACTTTCCGGATGGCGGCTTCGGCCTGGAGACCGGCGGCGAAGGCATCACATTCTTCCTCGAAACTTGCCGTCCGGATCCCGCCGACCCGGGCATGTACCGATTCATGGATCAGGGCTTCGGCAAGCTGCCAGTCACGCTGATGAAGGTATACCTCGCCATTTACCTGGATGACCTTCAGATAGATGCGTCGTCGTCCGAACAGGCGGAGGATTGACTGGCCGCGTGGGCCGCCCAGAGCAGCCGAGAAAAAGACCCGTTTTTCATTCAGGGTTTCCCGGGCTATTTGGATCAAGGCCTGTCCACGTGCAGACCTGCCGAACGGGGTTGGCAGGAGTCGTTCCAGCGTGACCTGCGCAAAGGTTCGTCCCTCATCCTGGACAGCCTGTGGGGCGAGGGTGGGATAGCGGGCTTCCATGGCGAACGGACACAGGATGAGGAGGATTGCCAGCAGGAGAACGGTTCGGATGCGTAACTTCATGATGCTGCCTGAATCGGCTCGATGTGGCGGATGATGGATTGAACGGTGATCACCCCATCAGCATGCCGGATGGTCTGAATGCAGTCAAGAACCCGGGCCGGTCTGGTCGGCTGGGGAGTTTGACCGGATAGAGCAGGATGGGAGGGGAGATTGTCGGGACATACAGTGGGGAAACCAGGGGACCGCTCATAGAGCGGGGCTACATTTTTCCGGACGGGTTCGGCAGGCTCACTCCCCGCGTGCCGCGCGCCTGCCCTGAGCTCCGTCGAAGGGCTCCCGCGAGCCCGGTTGATGGGAAACGGTGGCGACAGCGCGCCGCCCTCCAAGGGATGAGCAGTAACAATAACTGAAGCTGGCCTGTTGCCCTTTTAAAATGGAAACTCGGGATTACCTTTGGCACGTCGACCCCGGCCACAGGAGGGTGAATACGGTCAGCGTATGGTGATTTGTAGCGTCGTGTTACGGGGATGGATGATGGCTAACGAGGGTTTGCCGTCGAATGGACGGAGCGGTACGGATTGGCCGTTGATGGTGGCGGACCGGGCCTTGGGCATGCCGTGGACGACGAGGGTGAGGTCCAGTTCAGCGGACTGGCCGTTGAACGTTCCGTTGGTGGGACTGATGTTCAATGATAGTCCCTCTCCGGTATCCTCCAGATGGAACGACGTGATGGCCCGTTCGCCGGTCCGGTAGGCCTGGGTCCGACCGTCGTCCTCGTAGTAATCGAGGGTTCCGTTGCCGCCTGCATAAAGATGGAGTTCCAGGCGGTTTTGCGGTTGTGAGGCGCGCCGGACGGGTTCACCGTATACCAGGATGGCGCCGCCGCGGACAAGCAGGGGCAGGGAGTCGATGGGAGCTTCCACCGCCAGGGTTTGTCGGCCGGTGCGGCGTTCATCGGTCCAGAAGTCCCACCAGGTTCCTTCGGGCAGGTAGAGGGACCGGGTGGCGGTGAGGTCGTCCCGGTTACTTTCCTGATAGATGGGTGCGATGAGCAGGTCGGGACCCAGCGTGTATTGGAATTCCGCCTGGCGGGCGTTTGGATCGTCCTGGTAATCCAGCACCATGGCACGCATCATCGGTTCGCCGGTGAGGTGGCTGTTCCAGGCATAGCTATAGATGAGGGGCAGCAGGCGGTAACGTAAACGGATGAACCGCGCGGCGATC
>MHBQ01000157.1:242-1584 GCA_001803315.1 Lentisphaerae bacterium RIFOXYC12_FULL_60_16 | reverse complement strand
GATCCGGCAGGCGCGTTCCCCCATGTTCCAAGGGGCGGTGATTGACCCGTGCGCCCTGGACAAGGGTGAAAGCAGTCCCCATTGAAAACTGCGGATGTAGTATTCCTCGGTCGGGGTGCCGCCGAATCCGCCGACATCGTGGCTCCAGAAAGAAATGCCCGCCAGGCCGGACTGCTGGCCGGCCTTGATCAGTATGCGTCCGCCGCTGAAATCGGCTTTCTGGTCGCCGCCCCAGCAGCAGGGGTATTGCTGGATGCCGGAGAAGCCGGTTCGAATCCAGGTCAGGGTTCGTTGATCGTTCCGCTGTATCCCTTCATATACGGATTTGGCGAACAGGACCGGGTACAGGTTGTGAAGTTCCGTCATGGAACGGCCGGTCACGCTGTTGAGGTAGGAAGGGGTTTCATGGCTGTCGCCGCCATCCACCTTGAACACATGAACCCCGTCATCGGCAAGCTTGGCGGCCTTCCGGCCCCACCATTGTGCGGTCGGATCATCGGCAAAGTCGACCAGGCCGGCCTCGTGGCCCATCCACCAGCCGACCTTGCCGGTGGACCCGTCCGGTTCGAGCATCAGGCGATGGTACTGTTCGGCTTCGCTGAACAGGGGCGATGTCCGGTTGATGAACGGGCAGGTCCACAGTGCCAGTTCGAGTTTGGCGTGCTTGAGTTTCTGCAGGAACCGGTCGGGTTGCGGAAAGTATTGTCGGGTGTCCCATTCCCAGCTTTGGAAGCCCGGCGCCTGCCAGTTGGGATCGATGGCGATCACGTCGATGGGGATATCTTCTGCGTCGAAGCGGTCGATGTTCTGCTCGAGTTCATCCTGCGGGATGCGCCGGGTGGTGGATTGCCAGAAACCGAATGCCCATCGCGGGGGCAGGGGTGAGTGTCCGGTAAGGTCCGTGAAATGCCGGATCATGTCCGGAAAACGGGGCGCGTTGAACAGCACCACATCCAGGCCGGGATGATCCACCAGGCAGGCGGCCTGGTCCGGCATTGATTTCCCGAGATCGAAATCCGCCCGGTAGCTGGAGTGCAGGTACAGGCCGTAACCGGCCGTACTGAGCAGGAAGGGGATGGGTTTATCGCACTGGTCAAAGGAATGGATCACCCAGATGGTTTCCAGGGTGCCGCGCTTGTCCATGCCACCGGTGGTGTTTTCACCCAGGCCGAACAGGTGTTCGTCGTTGTGCAACGGCCAGGCCAGGAGGGTGGTGTCGCCGGCCGTCAATACCCGGAACGGTGACCCGACAGGTTGACCGTCTGCGCGCAGGAGGGACATCTGTCCATTTTGGCGATCCACGCGTATGCCGGCCGTGGCGGACTGGATGAGGATGGTGTCA
>MHBQ01000157.1:0-121 GCA_001803315.1 Lentisphaerae bacterium RIFOXYC12_FULL_60_16 | reverse complement strand
GGAACCGGCATTCGATGCGGATGCCGGAGGCGGTTTCGAGTCCGATACGGTTATCGGTACGGTCCACACGAACCACGGCGCCGGCGGGTGCAAAGGGTTCGATACGGATGCAGGGTTCCGG
>MHBQ01000156.1:97864-98674 GCA_001803315.1 Lentisphaerae bacterium RIFOXYC12_FULL_60_16 | reverse complement strand
ACTCCGTCGCCGCCAGCGGCCAGCAGTAATTCACCGTCGGTGGTATGACCAAAAGTAACGCTATTGGCACGCACCGATTCTTCAAGTTCCTCCTCCTGCTCCGGACTCTCGCCATCTATGCGCCACAAAGAGATGGGAGGCGTGGTCATATCGACAGCCAGGGCAAGCCACACATCGTCGTCGCTGAGGGCCATGCTTTGGCCATAATAAAGGGACCCGGGCACGCGGAACAACCTCTCGCCCGAGGTGGCATCCCAGGTTTCAACGCCCACACTGCTGGTTGCCATAATGATCTCGCCGTCAGTGCTGAACATCACCGCATTGATCCTGCCGGTAAACATGCTATCCAGGGTCAACTCGGTGGTGTAGGTAGCCAGATCAATGACGTTGACCTGATGCTCCCCACGCAAGCCATAATCCCCGGCGACGGCCACCCGAGATCCATCAGGGCTGAAACCGACTGCGGCGGCTTCGCCATAACCATCCAGGCGCGCAATCTCCTGGCCGGTGGCGGTATCCCACACGTAGGCGTTATGGGCGCTATCGGCGGCGATCAACCGAGTAGCATCGGTATTGAGGACAATCGTATGGTACTCGGACCCAAAATCGCCCCCAAGAAAAAGTTCTGGCATCAAATAGGGACCGTAACCGGCATTGAGGTTGTAAAGTTGCACATGGTCAAATGCGCCCAGGGCAAATGTGCTTCCGTCGGCGCTGATGGCGGTGCTATATACCGTGAACGTGGGAGCAAATTCTTGCACCAAACTGTCGTCTGCCAGATTCCACATCCTCAGAAAGCCATCTTTGCTC
>MHBQ01000156.1:86848-97729 GCA_001803315.1 Lentisphaerae bacterium RIFOXYC12_FULL_60_16 | reverse complement strand
AGGGGCAGAACCCCATTCAGAAACTCCTCGTCGAGTTGGGTGATCGGAATCCCGACCTGATCTACTCCGTGGACATCACCGGGGACTGGACCGAGCCCCAGCTTCGCGACCTTGATCATCGCCGCGATCTTTTCGATCCGTTGCAAATGCTCTGGTGGATTCAGTATGACGCACTTGAACGGTACAAACCCTTCTGGCCTCAACTGCGCCAGTTGTTCCGGTTCTACACCCTTGAAGAAGAACTCTGGCACGGCCTGACGCCGGAAGACATCGAATCCGACATCGCCATCATCCGAAGCCTTTCCTCGCAACCCGACCCCGAAGGTGTCCAGCGTCTCCAATCCGTGCTGACCTTCCTGCGCGAAAGGGAGGCATCGGCATGAAGGCAGAATGCGACCGCCAGGCCGTCGTCTGGGATGCTATTGAACGGCTGGCTTTCCGCCCTTCAACCGCCGATAGACAGAGGTGGCTCTGGTGCTATGTTCGCTCGCTACGCACCCTCTGGGGCGTGGAGCCCACCGATGTCGTGACCCGCGGCAACACCGGGTTCGATGCTTGGTTTCTCGGTATTGCCTGTAACTATGCCATTGAGGTCCCGGACCGCTATAGCGTGACTATCATGAATGCAGCGGCGACGGCTCCCGCCTGCTGGTGCGTGCACGTCGATCCTGACTACCTCTCGCGATCAGCTTTGTTTGAGTCCTGCGGCGACTACCCCAGCCAGGATATGGATGCGCACCTTGAGCGCGACGTCGCCACCGTCCTTGATGGCATGCTCTTCCACCCGCGCAACCACGCCCACGGCGACGCCTTTGGCATCGTGTCGCAACTCGACAGAGATACGTCACTGACCCCCTCTGAGATCCGTCTCGGCGGCGGCATCGACAATGGATTCGTTTTTCTGACCCATTTGCGTTATCAATTGTGCCTGCTGAGTGCCGACGGACGGCAGACCGAGCGAACCCGTCTGGTACGTCTTTTCACGGCTGCCATTCGGAATGGGTGTGGTGCAATTTCGGCGGCGGTACTATTTGATTTGAGGGTATAAGGATGTCAACGGGAAGCAAGTGCGGAGCGATCGTATCCTAACAAGCCCGCCAACTTTGGCACAGAGCAACGATGCAAGAAAGCAGGAAACCATAGGAGGACACGCAAATGGCCGCGACGACGATGCAACGCAAACCCACATCAACACTGCCTCCCGCGAAGAGGAAACGCATAAGTGAATACGGCCTCCCGTGCTATGACGAGAGAGTCCATAGGCGGCCGAACCTGAAGAAGCATTCTGCATAACCGATGGAGGGCGTTGCCGACCAGGCCGGGAAGCGAAGAGTAACCGTCCGCGCCGTCGCACATGAAAACATTCCCTTCAGTTGCGTTGGTGAACGCTTGCCTACCAAGGCAGCCCAAGGAGGCGCGAGGTGCGCCGCAAGGCGTGCTCTATGTTGCTACCGCACTCGCTTCAGAAGGCATCCCGGCGTCGCTACACGATACGGCGATCGATCTGAACTCAGGTGATTTCACACCCGAGGCACTTGGGGAATACCTCTGTGTTATACCCGCAGACATCATCGGTATCTCAGTATGGGATTCCGTCCTTCCGAAGGTTGCCATCGCAACCAGGATACTGAAAGAGCGATATCCCGACCGGATGGTCGTTCTCGGGGGACCCGCCGCATCGTGTTTGTCGGGGGCGCTTGTACGACAGTTTCCGTGGGTAGACTGCGCTGTCCAAGGCGATGGCGAGACGAACTTCTTGAATCTCCTCAAGTGGATCGATGCGCCAGGGAAGAACCCAGCGGAACTCTCGAATCGAGTGACGATACGCCACGGCGATGCCGTAGTATCGGGCCGTTCAAAGGTCGCCCCGGTTAACGTTGGCGACATCCTCATTCCTGACTATCGCCTGATTAAACAATCCCCCTACACCCGCCTAGAAATCGTGTCCACCCGTGGATGCCCTTTCGATTGCCCCTTCTGTTCCGTGAATCGTACGGGGGGGCACACTCTCAAGAAGCGATCTCTCGACGACCTGTTCGTGGAAATATCCTACCTGCTCCAGCGCGGCTGTTCTGATTGCGTGCATATCCTCGATGACAATTTCGGCACGGACAGGCGCAGGCTCGACGCCTTCTGTAAGCGTTTCCCGGCCGAACACCCTAATGCCTACTGGTCATGCTACTTCCGAATGGCGGATCTCGACGGCGGCACGGTCAACCAACTCGCTGATGCGTCGTGTCTGGGCGTCTATGTCGGCGTCGAGTCGGGAAGTGACAAGCTGCTCGGGGCGCTGCGTAAGGGTGTCTCTGTTCAGGCTGTCCTAGACCGTATCGGCTACGCAAGCCAACGGCTGAACGTCACAGCGAGCTTCATCTGGGGCTTCCCCGGAGAAGATGTGTCAAGCATCCGCGACACGCTTGACTTGATTGCTCGTATCCTGGCCTTTGACAACGTCTACGTGAATCTCTACCAGCTCAGCCCTCTGTCCGGAACAGCAGTGTACGAACAGATCGCCCCATCGATGGAATTCCATCCAGAAGCCGTTTCAGGGTTCATATATCCCCCGTTCATGGCCGAGCTCACGCACGACGAGAAGGCTCTGATCAGCGAACACCCCAGCATATTCTCCGCCTTCTATCACGAAGGAGGTGATGACTTCTGGCAAAAAAGGAAAATGATCAAAGATTTCATCGGAAGCTGAAGAACACTAACGGAAAGGAGACCATGATGAGCAACATTCGTAGGCAACTGATCGCTGTATTGATCCTGGCATTGATCGTGGCGGGACTCGTGTCGTGCGCGAAGAAGCCTACAACGGTCAACATTCTGGTGGCGGCGCCCTTCACAGGCGCGGCAGCGAGCTATGGTAAGGTGGTTCGAGAGGGTGTCGACATTGCCCTGTCAGAGATCGCGAACGACCCCGTTGGCCGTCGCATCAACGTAATATACCGTGACTCCCAACTGTCCCTCAAGGAGATCGTTAACATCTTCCATCAGGAGGTGGCAAAGCAGCGCATCTCGGTCATCATGCCCGTCTCCACCGCAGAGTCGCTTGTACTCGCGCCCCTGTGCAATGAGAAGCAGATTGTGCTACTTCCACCTCTGGCGGATGGTGACCAACTCTCATCGGCCGGCCCCTTCGTATACCGCGTCAGTCCGACGAGTTCGTTCCAGGGAGGAGAGCTTGCCAAAGCCGTGAGCGCAGCCGGACACAAGTCTGTGGCAGTCCTCTACCTCAACGACGCATGGGGGAAAGGGCTCAGCGACGCCTTCTCAAAGGCCCTCGCATCCAACGGCGGTAAGGTCGTTGCGGCTGAAGCAATAGCCCCAGATCAGACAGATCTCCGCGTTGCGCTGTCGAAGGTCAAGACTGCCAACCCTGACTCATTAGTCATTCTGCTCCACCCGGCAGAGACTATCCCCGCCCTGCGCCAGATTCGCGAACTCGGCATCAAGGCAGCCCTGTATGGCGGCGATAACTTCAGCAACAAGGCGATCTACGAAGAAGCCGCCGATCTCGCGCAGGGCGTCGTATTCGCATTGCCGGCAAAGCCAGACAACGCCACGTTCCAGCACTTTGCAAAGATGTATAAGGTTGCCCACGCGGCCGAGGCGGACATCAATGCCGCAGCCGCTCGCGATGCCATGATGCTCGTTGTCGAAGCTGTACGTCGCGGTGCGACCGACGGCCCCGCTATCAAGGCATATTTCGACGCCAAGAATGACGCTTTCGACGGCGCAACGGGGCCCATTCGGTGGGATGGGAACGGGGACGTGGTCTCAAAACGGTATGCGCTGTACATTGTAAAAGGAGGGACATATGAGCCCTGTGGGCACTAGAATAGCATGGGAGGTCACATGGCGGCTGCTGGTCACATTTGTGTGTTCCCTGTTCTTTATCATCGGCGTCCTGCAGACGACGACATTCTGTATCGAGAAAGATATCCTCAAGGACTTCCTGGAGAAGACGCAGTGGTTTTTTGCGATTGTGGCTGGGCTCGTGTACTGCGTGTATAGAATTGTCGAGGACGTTCAGATAGCCGGCACGCTCAAGTGCCCTCGGTATCCTGGCGAGAGGAACTGCAACCATATTCACGTCCTGCTCAGAATGGGCAAACTCCCTGCGGAGGACAGCAACGGCAACCTTAGGCAGCTCGATGTGCAGGACGACGACAAGAAGCATTCCTTCGCGTATGTGGCAACCAGCGAGAATCCAGATCTCGGAGATGACTATCTCAACACAGTTGCCGCGCTTGTTCGGCGGACATCGCATGACATAGCGATGACTCTTCCGCGGTCACCCTACACACAGATCGACAATCCTCAAGAGTATCCGGCCTTTGTGTCGGCAATGAAGAAGGTCCGTGGAAGCGCCGCAAGGCACCGACAGAAGGTGATTTGGCTCGGATACCTAGCTGACTTTCAAGACAGCTTCGCGAGGGACTTCGTATTTTACGGGAACGGAAAACCCACTGAATGCAAGCTGACTGGCTACCTCAAGGAGCATGTGAACGTAAGGGAACCCGGCTTTCCGGGGTGTCTCAAGTGGTGTGTGAGGAAGCGGAACGATGTCGAGTTGTTGTGGCGCATCCGCGATGACGCGGATAGTCAAAAGGAATACCTGCGCATTGCGGGTGAAATGGACGTTATCGCGGTCAAGACTAAGCCGCGAGTGATTATCGACAAGGTGGTTGTCGACTTCAGGCAAGGCGAGCCTGACTCCGACCACGCAGCGGTTGATACCCAGACGTTCTTCGAAACGTATTTCGAGAAAGACGCGGTTTTTTGGGAGCTGCTCGCCAGCTATTCGCTAGCCAAGCAGAGAGACCGGAGTCTCAATTATTCCACGGCGCAACAGTACGTCGCAGCAAAGCACGCCGACACAGCATGGAAAGCTGATGTCCTGCGTCTGCAAGAGTTGAACCAGGACCCCTGGAAAGAGGCGCTATCGAGGTGGCGTAAGCAATGGTAGCCATTTACGCAGTGATCGCGGCGGCCGTGTATTGCATTGTCGGCCTGTCATTTGCGCTGTGCTATGCGACCGGGCGTTTTTTTGATTTCGGGCACGCCGCTGTCCTTGCCGTTTGCCCCTACTGTGTACTGTTCTTGACGAGGACCCTTGATTTCCCCTTAGCGGTGGCTCTGCCGGTAGCCCTCGCACTCGGTGCGCTTCTCGGGGCGGCTAAGGAACTGGCTGTCTACCGACCGCTCAGGGTTCGACATGCATCCCCCCTCGTTCTCCTCATCGCGTCGATCGGTGTCTATCTTGTCCTCCAGAACTCGATCTCCCTGGCCTTCGGCGACGATACCAAGACGCTGGCCTTTGGGCCCGTTCGTGAGGGATTCGCCATACTGGGAGCCCGAATCACGACAATCCAGGTGGCTGTGCTGATCGCTGCCGCCATAGTCGTTTCCGGCGGCGCGTTTCTTTTGCGTCGAACACGCACAGGCACGCACATTAGGGCCGTGGGCGAGAGTCCGCCGCTAGCTCTGTCAGTGGGCATAGATGCCCCACATGTAGGCATGCTCTCTGCCTGCATAGGTTCCGCGCTTGCAGGTCTTGCAGGTTCTCTTATTGCCTTGGACGTCGGCATGACCCCGACCATGGGCATGCGCGCTCTGCTTATGGGGGTCGTGGCAATGATTATTGGCGGTTCGCAAAGCCCACTCGGCATTTCTCTAGGCGCGCTCCTGTTGGCGCTCTCCGGCGCTCTCGCGACCCAGCTCCTTGGCTCTCAATGGCAGGATCCAACAGCCTTTTTTGCCCTCCTAGTGTTCCTCCTGATGAGGCCGCAAGGCGTAATGGGAAAACTCACGCTGATCAGCAATGGATGAGACCGGATGGAGTACGCAGCACACATACTGGTAGTGATAGGAATCTACGCGATATTGGGTTTATCTATGAACCTGATCGCCGGATTCGCCGGGTTGCTTTCCGTAGCGCAAGCCGGTTTCTACGGCGTCGGCGCATACGTTGCTGCTTTCCTGGCGCTCCAATTCCATACGCCCTTCGTGTTGAATCTCACGGTCTCAGCCGTTGTAGCAGGAGGACTCGGGTTTGTCGTGGGCGGGCCATCACTGCGCTTGCGCGGCGACTACCTCGTTATTGCTACATTCTCATTCCAAGTGATCGTCCTCGGGGTCTTCACAAACTGGACCTCGGTGACCGGTGGACCGATGGGGCTCTACGGAATCCCGCCGGTTCATGTCCTTGGCTCGGCGATCACATCGCCCCTTGGCTTTCTCGTGCTCGTCGCCGCGACCGCCGCCATCGTGCTTTGGATCGCATCCCGACTAGCGCGCCCCCCTTTTGTGCGCACACCGAAGGCTATTCGGGAAGACCATGTCCTTGCCGCAGTCAGGGGCAAGAATGTCGCCAGGACCAAACTCTCGCTGTTCGTCGTCAGTTCCGCCATGGCCGCGGTGGCCGGCGTTCTGAACACATATTATATGCGCTTCATCGATCCGAGCAGCTTCACCGTTATGGAATCCATTTTCATCATCACCATCGTTATTGTGGGCGGTGCCGGTAACCTATACGGGCCCATTGTAGGCGCGGTCGTGCTGGTATTGCTGCCCGAAATCCTGCGGCTCATGGGGATTCCGTCCGCCGCTGCGGCGAACATCCGTCAGATACTCTACGGACTGGCGCTCGTCGCCTGCATGCTCTGGCGGCCGCAGGGACTCATCGGTGAATACGCATTCGGAAGGGAGGCGACGCCGAAATGACCTCCCTGGTCGGTATGCAGTCCCTGTCCAAGCACTTCAACGGCGTGGTGGCGCTAGCGGATTTTTCGTGCGCGGTGGCGGAAAGGGAGATTCTTGGGCTGCTGGGTCCGAACGGGGCAGGGAAGACAACGCTTTTCAATGTTCTGACCGGGCTTCTGGCACCGGATTCCGGCGCTGCCGACTTCAAGGGAACAGCCCTGATCGGCCGGCCGGTTCACAAGATCGCCAACCTGGGGATCGCCCGGACGTTCCAGAATCTGCGCCTGATCCGGCGCATTACCGTCCTGGAGAACGTCCTCCTCTGCTTCAAGAATCAACCCGGCGAGAATCTGTTCAACGTGTTCTTCCGTCCCGGCCTCTGCAAACGGCACGAGGCCGGCATCCGGGAGAAAGCGCTGGAACTGCTCCAGACTGCTGGACTGGCCGACAAGGCCAACGACCTCGCCGACAACCTTTCCTACGGCCAGCAGAAACTGCTTTCGATTGTCTGTTGTCTGGCGGCGGACGCCGACCTCCTTCTGCTGGACGAGCCGATTGCCGGTATCGCCCCGGAAATGGCGGAACGTATCCTGGCCATCATCGCCGACCTTCCGAATCAGGGGAAATCGGCCATCGTGATCGAACACGATATTGACGCCCTGAAGGGTATCGCCCACCGGATGATCTTCATGGATGCCGGTCGCAAGATCTGCGAAGGCGCTCCCGACGACGTTTTGAATGACCCCCGTGTGATTGAGGCGTACCTTGACTGAAGCCCCCGACATTCTGACGTTGACCACCGTGGACACCGGCTACGGCAAGAAGCAGGTGCTTTTCGGCGTCGATCTGGCCGCCAAGGCCGGCAAGATCACCGCCATCATCGGTCCAAACGGAGCAGGGAAGTCCACGGTACTGAAGGTCGCCCACGGATTGCTCCCCCTCTGGAGGGGCTCGATCACTTTCGCCGGTGCCGATCTGAACGGCGCCAGTCCAGCCCAGCGTGTTCGTCGAGGCATCACCTTCTGCCCGCAGGGAAACAGGGTATTCGGTGAACTTAACGTCCGGGAGAACCTAGAACTCGGTGGGACGCATCTGCCCAAGAAAGAGGTTGCCGACCGCGTCGCCGCCGTTCTCGAACTGTTCCCCCAGCTTCCGCCCCGGCTGAAACAGACCGCCGGCACGCTCTCCGGTGGCGAACAGCAAATGGTCGCCATCGCCCGCGCCTTGGTCTCCAAACCCAAGCTCCTCATGCTCGACGAACCCTCCCTCGGCCTGTCCCCGAACGTCCTGAAGGATGTCTTCGACAAGATCTTCGAAGTGAACCGCACCCAGGGAGTAACCATCCTGATCGTGGAGCAGAAGGTCCGCAAGGTCCTGACCATTGCCGACCACGTCTACTCCCTGAAACTCGGCAAAGTCGCCTTCTCCTGCCCCGCCGCCGCCCTCGCCGACAACAAGGCCAAGCTGAAGGAGTTGTTTTTGTGACAACGATGTTCCGACCGTACCATCCTACCTACCAAGGAGCCAGCCATGGCCAAAAATAGATTCACCTTTGACCTGTATCGCCTCAACGTAGGCACAGACGAAAGCGACGAGACAAACCCCACATCGAACACTAACCAAGCTATCCGCGACATCTTGGCAACCATGGCCAGACCAACATTCGACATACCGATGACAGGCCGCAAGACAACAAGCACATGGGGTGTTAGGCAGTTCGAGACCTTTGTACTTAAAGGCGCGTCAAGAGCCGATGTCGTCCATCACATACTTCTGGTCAAGGCTCTTGAGACGCAGGATGGAAGCACACTGACCGATGTTGGTCTATCAACGGGTCGGTCCACGATTGATCCTCCTTTGGCAACATCTGTCAGCTTGTATTTCTGGATGCAAAGGCATCTTGTAGCCGTGGAACACAACGCGACGCTGTTGTCTGGAAAAGCCTGGCGTAGCGCGATTCGTTTGATATCTAAGCGGGCTGCGAAGACGCATGGCAACAGCGCTATTCTGATACTTGAGCCTGTTCCAGAGGCCGATAGCATTTCGACTCTTCTGGCAACATTTGTCCGCGTTATCCGAATCAAGGCCAAGGTGCGCATTCCAAATCCAGAACTTACACGATTTACCAAGGCGTTCTACGAACAACTGAAGGCAAGTCGCATCAACGAATACAGACAAGACATGCGGAATCAGCAGCAAGGGCTGAGCTTAGAGGAGGGAACCTTGGCGCGAGCGACCATCGGTCTTGCGGAAGAGGGCTACAAGGATGGGGATGTGACAATTATCGGTACACGGAAGGGGCAGATCGAAACGGTTGTCGTCGGGCATACGGCAGCCAGAGGCACGCTTCGTGTGACCAAAGAAGAAATGCGCCAACTCTCGCCGGAGGACGACCCGATCATGGTGACGGCGGTCATTGGTGCCTTGCTTGGTGAAATTGAACGAATGAAGCCCGTCGAAGGCAAGAGCAGCATCGAATGACAGCTCAGCGCCAACGAATTGTCTGGGGATATGTCAGTGAAGTGGTTCTTGCGATCATCATAACGGGCATTGCGCTAACGCTGGACCACAGTGGCGTTCTCCTACGTGTTGATGTCCAGAAGTGGGCTAACAGCGTTCACGGCATCCTCGCCACGCACCTCTTGGCAGGAGTCTTCGGTTTTACCGTATTGCCCGCGATTCCTTTTGTATTGATTGGTTTCGCCGGCGAGGATATGAAACGACGAATTCTGGAACATGAGGGCTTTGGCGTTTATGTACTTGCATATTGCATCACGTTCGCCGTGGTCGTGTGTACGTATCTGCTGACGCCTGTGCTGCTTACCTTCGGCTCTACGGTTGGGTACGCGGTTTCCTCGTTTTTGTGGGCATATTGCTTCGTATTGCTTCTAACTGCGGTCAAGAACGCCTTTGTCATTATCTGGTTGATTCAAGCGATGCATCGCCTTGAACGCGACATACGTGCAGGTATGTACAAATGAACTCGCAGGTGCGAGGACTTCCTGGAACTCCGTGACAAACTGAAAACGGAATTGGACGCATGGCATGATCGGCCCGCGTAAGACAAGATGGTTGGCTATCACAGAAACGGAGTGAGCGTATGTCGAGTTTCGATTCAACGAAGCAGTCGCTGGGCAAGGTGCTGGATAGCATTGTCGAGGGGAAGATTCAGCTTCCGGATTTCCAGCGGGGCTGGGTATGGGACGATACGCATATCCGCTCGCTGCTGGTCAGTATCGCCAGGTCGTTTCCCATCGGCAGCATTATGCTCTTGGAGACAGGGGGAGAGGCGAAGTTCCAGATTCGGCCGATCGAGGGGGTCTCGCTGGCGTCCGGCGTGAATGGCGCGGAGCAATTGATTCTGGACGGCCAGCAGCGGCTGACATCCCTGACCCAGGTGCTGAAGATCGAGAAGGCCGTCCAGACCAAGGATGACCAACGACGGGAGGTCGAACGTTTCTACTACTTCAATATCGAGAAGGCGCTACAAGGCGGCGCCTTGATCGAAGACGCCATTGTGGCGGTCGACGCCGCGAAGACACTGCGGACGAATTTCGGGCGCGATATCGTCCTCGACCTGAGCAGTTCGGAGAAGGAGTTCCAGACCTTCCATTTTCCCTGCAACCAGATTCTCAACTCGGACCGATGGGAAGAGGGACTCATGGCGCACGACAGCAGCCGATTCCAGCGCTATATGTCGTTCCGCAAGGAGGTGCTTGGGAAATTCCGCGAATACCTGCTGCCGATCATCGAACTGAAAAAGGAGAACAGCAAGGCGGCGGTCTGCCTGGTCTTCGAAAAGGTCAACACCGGCGGGGTGCCGCTGTCGGTCTTCGAGTTGATGACGGCCACTTATGCCGCCGATGGGTTCAACCTGCGGAATGACTGGTATGGCAATACGGCGAAGGGGATCGTGGGGCGGAGCAAGACGTTGAAGGAGCGGGCGCTTCTGAGTCAGATCGAACCAACGGACTTCCTGCAGGGTATTTCGCTGCTTCACACCCTCGAACGGCGGAAACAGGATCTGGATGCCGGAAAATCGAAGAAGGAAGCCACGGCGGTCAGCGCAAAACGCGAACACGTGCTGATCATGCCGCTGTCAGCCTATCAGGCATGGGCCGACCGCCTGCTGGCGGGTTTTATGGAGGCGGATCGCTTCTTACGGCAGGAGGG
>MHBQ01000156.1:53091-86835 GCA_001803315.1 Lentisphaerae bacterium RIFOXYC12_FULL_60_16 | reverse complement strand
GACTTCCTGCCCTACCGGACGCAACTTATCCCGCTTGCGGCGACGATGGTGTATCTCGGCGAACGGTGGCTCGAACCGGCGATCAAGGACAAGCTCCGGCGGTGGTTCTGGTGCGGCGTCTTCGGCGAACTGTATGGCGGCGCCGTTGAGACGCGCAACGCCCTTGATTTGCAGGATCTGCTGGCATGGAGCGACGTACCCGGCGCACCCGAGCCCAAGACGGTCGTGGATGCCGGCTTCCAGGTGTCCCGGTTGGACACCCTGCGGACGCGGACAAGCGCGGCGTACCGGGGGTTGTACGTCCTTCTCCAGCGCGAGGGTTCCCAGGACTTCTTCTGGAAGGCGCGCATGATTGACCTGGACCGGGATGAGTGCAAGATCGACATCCATCACATCTTCCCCAAGGCATGGTGCAAGGCCCAGGGCATTACGCCGGCCGTTTTCAACTCCATCGTCAACAAGACGGCCATCTCATACAAAGCCAACCGCATGATCGGAGGCAAGGCCCCATCCGCATACCTTGAGGACATCCGCACGCACAGTCACGTCGGTATCGGAGTTGACGAGCAGGACGCCATTCTCCGCACGCACGTCATAGACCCCGGGCTCCTGCGCACGGACGACTTCCCTGCTTTCTATGAAGCTCGCAAGAAGGCCCTTATTGCCCATGTCGAGCGCGCCATGGGCAAAGACGCCGTCTCTCACGCGCCCCAAGCCGCACCCGAGGACGAGTGGGAAGATGAGGAATCGGATGAGTAGAATGGGTGAACGTACATGCATGTGGCAACTGTCACTCCGGCGACTACACAAGCGCAAAGTACAGCTCTTTTCTGTGACCACCTGAATCCGCGTGACGCGACAGGTGACGATTCTCGCTGCTCCGCCGGTTGCGCCCCTTCCACGCCAGAGCCGAAGGCTAAGGCGTGTCCGGCGTGTCCCACCATAGCCCGCAGGGTGACGGCGGAGTCGCAACCGGCTTCGCGGTGCTCAGACATACGGAACCGGAAGAAGAGAAGACGCGCGCGCCCGGATTCGGAGCCTCCGGGATCGAGAGCCTTCTGCGCGCAGCCGCGTGCGGCGTGATGTACACCATCCTCAGATTGAACAGATCGGTGTCCGGGGCATACTCCCGGTCGAATGCGGTTCGACCATACTTCAAGGTTGGCGGAGAGGGGGGGATTCGAACCCCCGGTACACTTTTGGCATACACAGCATTTCCAGTGCTGCACCTTCGGCCACTCGGTCACCTCTCCCTGATGCAATAAAGGGCGACATCCTGCGATATGTCCAAATAGCGGGTCAAGCGCAGAATCCATCAATTTGGGAGCAGACGAGGCGAATATAACGTTGTGATTTGGGTCATGTTCGATTTACATAGGGGACTCAATGATCAACTCACCGCGAATTCTGAAGATTGCCCGGTTGATGCCGGAAAGTGCCCGCACCATCGTCCAAACAATCATTCTCGCCATCAGTGGCGGAACCGCCTCCGTCGTCTTCATGCTGGGCGTCCATGCGGTATATCTGGTGACCTATAAAAAGTTGGCAACGCATTCCCTGGCCTTCTTCGCCGGTGCCAGCCTCGTTTTAATCCTCACATCATCCTTGATCGTGGGGGTTCTACTCGGTCGAATTTCACCCCAGGCTGCCGGTAGTGGGATTCCTCAATTAAAGGCGGCTTATTGGAAAGGGTTGGGACATGTTGCGTGGACGCCTACAATCGTAAAGTTTATTGCCGGAATCGTCAGCATAGGAGGAGGGGCCAGTCTCGGACGTGAAGGCCCCAGCGTATATATGGCGGGTGGCGTAGCGTCGGGTCTTTCCGGATTGTTTGGCATCCCGAAACGCAAGCGCCGGGCTGCAGTGGCCATCGGATCAGCGGCCGGCCTGGCGGCTGCGTTCAACACACCGTTGGCAGCCATCACGTTTGTACTGGAAGAACTGATTGGAGACTGGAACAGTCGCCATCTCGGACGGGTCGTGCTCGCGTCGGTGGTAGGCGCCATGGTGGTCTATGGATTCATCGGGAAGACTCCATCCTTTATTCTCCCTTCGGTTGAACAGGCATCCTGGACGCATATGCTGGCAGTTCCCCTGGTTGCCCTGGTTGCTTCGCTTCTGGGCGTCATCTTCCAGAGGGCCACCGTTTACGGCCGCGGTCGTTTCCGGCTTCATCCAATGGTTCCAGACTGGTTGCGACCCACCCTCGGAGGGCTGACGACCTGGCTACTCGGGATTACCGGGTTTGCCATCTGCGGGTTAACCGGTGTGTTTGGCTTGGGGTATGAAGATCTTTCCACGGCTTTGGAGGGAGGCGTCGATTGGCGGGTTGCCGGGCTGCTGGCACTTCTAAAGTTGTTTGCCACCATTGCCTGCTACAGCACGGGTGGGTGCGGTGGCATATTCTCCCCCACCCTGTTTATTGGCGGCTTCAGCGGCCTCTTCGTGTCGGGTATGCTTGGAAAAGTGCTCCCCCTGGGCCCAGACGACCAGATATTGTTGACCGTTGTCGGCATGAGCGCCTGTCTGGGAGGTGTCATCCGGGCTCCACTCACCTCGATACTGATTGTTTTCGAGATGACGCATGAGTTCAATCTGGTTCCCGCCCTGATGCTGGGAGCCCTGGTCAGCCAGACGATCAGTCGTTTGGCCGGCCCACATAATTTCTATGATGACCTCCTGGTCCAGGACGGGCATGAATTGATCCGGATACATCCCCCCGCAGACTTGAGCGGATGGCAGAACCTTCCCGTTTCGGTCGTGGCCGTCAATCGACCGGTGACGGTTGATTCCCTTGAACCGGATGCAATCCGCAAATTGCTGATGACATACCCCTACCATGCGTTCCCCTGTATCGAAAACAATCATCCTGCCGGCATCTTGCGACGCGAACAACTGGAGAACTTTCTTAAGACCGGTATCCGGCCTGAAATGAATCCTGCCCTGTTGTGCTTCCCCGACGAGTCCATTCGGGATGCATCGCAACGTTTTATCAATTCACCGGTCGGCATGCTCCTGATCGTGGAACGAACCTCCGCCAACCTCCAAAGCGTGTTGACGCTTCACGATCTCCTCCGGGCCCAGGCATCCATACAGGAATGATCCTGCGCTGCATTCCGCTTGAAGTCTCCGGCATGCTTTTCTAGTCTCTATCCGTTGTTAAAACCAGTCGAGGTGTCTGCCTATGAAGACAATTCCCATCACGGAAGAAATGACCGGCGCCATTGTTGGTGAACTCAAACAAAGCCCTTTCTTCAAAGACCTTAGCGTGGAGGAGCTAACCGGCATTGCGCGGCAGGCAACACTTCAACAGTATGATGCCGGTGAAACCATCATGGAGGAAGGTGCCCCTTCGGATAGTTTTTATGTCATGGCTGCCGGTGAAGCTATTATTACGGTTCACCATACGAAAACCCATGAACCCGTCGAGGTGGCACGGGTGCTTCCCTTTGATACGATTGGCGAACTCGGGCTACTGCTTGGACACGGTCGTTCAGCCACCGTGGTGGCGGCACCCGACACGATGCTCCTGCGGTTCGAGGAGAAATTCTTCCATCAAATGTTCACGACCCTTCCCGCCTTCGCACTGGTAACTTGTCGCGTACTGGCAAATCGCCTTGACCAATCGGCGCGCAAGATTCCACTCCCGCCTGCTGATCTGGCCAGCCACACAATCCCCGAAGAAGTTCGCAACCTTCTTCCCGTTGAATTCCTTCAGCGTCACCGCCTGTTACCGTTCAAGCAGGATGGCAGCTCCATTCATATCGGGTTCGTTGATGATCCTACTCCGCAAATTGTCAGCGCGGTTCGTGATCGCCTGCCGGGAATGGATGTGAAGCCGTTTGCCATCGACATGTCGACATTCAATGCCTTCATGCAGCAAGCACCCGGTGTTTCTCCCGGGTCGACGCCCATGGCGTCGGTTGTTTCCGCTTCATCGGAAAATACGGAACTCGATGCCATCTTGCGTCGTATGGTGGCGGAGGGCGCATCCGATGTCCACTTGTCCGCACGACAGCAGTCCCGGTGGCGTATCGACGGGGATATGCACGATGTACCCAATCTGCCGGTTCAGGGTGAAGCCGATGTGCTGGACATGCTTACCCCGATCATGCCACAACGCAATCGGGACCAGTTCAAACAGGATAATGATACCGATTTCGCCTACGCCATACCGGGTGTCTCCAGATTCCGGGTAAACATGTTCCGCGATCAGAAGGGTGTGGGAGCCGTTTTCCGGCAGATTCCCGACAAGATTCTGACCCTCGAACAGTTGGGCTTGCCTCAGGTCGTCACCCATCTGTGTGAATTCCCCAAGGGGCTCATCCTCGTAACCGGCCCCACCGGCAGTGGAAAATCAACCACCCTCGCGGCAATGATCGATTACGTGAATAAATTGCGATGTGATCATATCATCACACTTGAAGATCCGATTGAATTCGTCCATGTCAGTCAGAAGTGCATGGTTAACCAACGCGAAGTAGGACCACACACAACCTCATTTTCACGTGCGCTGCGTGCCGCCCTTCGCGAAGACCCCGATATTGTCCTGGTTGGTGAAATGCGTGACCTTGAAACCGTAGCCCTGGCGCTCGAGACAGCCAATACCGGACATCTGGTGTTTGGCACCCTGCACACCAATACCGCGATCAGCACCATTGCACGTGTCATCGACATGTTCCCACCCGGACAGCAGAATCAGGTCCGTACGGTTTTGGCTGATTCACTCAAGGGGGTGATCGCTCAAACCCTCTGCAAGCGCATTGGGGGAGGACGGGTGGCTGCCCTTGAAATCATGGTGTCCGACACCGGTATTGCCAGCCTGATCCGGGACGGTAAGACACACCAGATTCTCAGCATCATGCAAACCGGCAAGGCAAGAGGCAACCGGTTGCTTAACGACGAACTGTTCCGCATGGTAAACGAGAAACTCATAACCCAGGATGAAGCCATGACCCGCGCCGTGGAAAAAGAGGAGTTGGCTTCAAAATTTGGGATTTCAGCACATAAGACGGTGTAATGCCGTAAGGCTGATTTTCGGACCGGTTCAGGCAGGATTCAAGACCACCGTTTCGGTCTTGGACATGGCGATTTCAAGCACGGAGCCTTGGATGATGGCCGTTTCCTTCCGACCCTTGACCGTGCGGGTCATACGGATCGTGCCATTCGTTGGATTGGCCAGCTTGATGATGCCGCCAGCAAGACTCTGGATACGGACATTCGTTACTTCACGGTGATTGCGTGCAGCACTTATCAGGAAGGCACCTTCGGTTCGCATACCCGAAAAAGCAACATGGCGCCACCGTGCCGGTGCTCCGGCAAACAGGTGGGTAACTCCCCTTCGTGTGTGCAACAACATTTCCTGGATGGCTGCCACAGACCCCATGCCGCCATCCATCTGCATGATTTCCGGTCGATTAAGATGTTTGCCCACGGAACCTATTCCCATAAGCGTAAAACCCGGTGTGGCGGCATCGTGCAACGTGCCGTATCCCTCATTGGTATAAATCCGGTCGAATATGTCGAGGTAGAGTTCCGCGGCCTCGGCATTGCCAACATGGGAATGGATCATCGATGCCCATGGAATACACCAACCGGACCAGTACCCTGGCCCACGGAATATCCAATGCGCCAGACTGCGCTCGATGATGGGTTTCCATTCCGGATCGTCCAGCGGAAGCACATCAAAAGGCGTTATTCCAGAAAGATGGGAATGATGGCGGTGGCTCTCATCCAACCACGTGCCTTCCCACAGCGTGATCATACGATCACGACCTTCGCCACCCACACAGGCCCGGGGTAAATCGCGCTGAATAGCACGCCAGGCAGACGGCTCCGATTCGCTCAACACACCGGCACTTGCAATTAACGACTCGATAAGGGCATGGCAGCACGCCAGTTGAAAACTGGCATTCTGACCCCAGGCGTCAAGGTTGGCACCCCGGTATTCGGGCGATACCGTCACGGGCAAAACGAGGCGGTCCTCCTGCCGTTCCATCATGGCTTCATAAACCCGCATGGCACCCTTCATAAACGGATAAGCCTTCCGCAGGAATGTCCGGTCCATGGTGTATCGGTAATAGCGGTACATCATGCAGGCCACCCAAGCCGTACAACCGTGATCGATGGAGCCCGTCCAGAACCCCCCCATGCAGGTACACCGGTCATCCACCGCGTGCGGAAGCATGATCCCGTCATCAATCCCCAGGAATAGCTTCGCGTTGTGACGCAGCACCGGTTCCCAGGACAAGACCATATCAAACAGGGGGCGCAAATTCTCCAGCCGGTTTCCATGATAAGCCGGCTGGTAGCACATCTGCACATTGATGTTGAAATGGTAATCGCTTGACCATGGAGGCATCTGGTAATCCTCGATCCAGGGCCCCTGCAGACTGGCGGGAACAGCACGGGGATTGGTAAAGCTGGCGAACTTATACATTCCATACCAATACAGGAACGACAAGCGCTGGTTGGGAATGTCAATGCCGGGAACCGTCTTCCAGTAGGACTTCCACCATGCCAGGTTGGCTTTCTGTAGTGGCCCACGGGCCGCCTTTTGCATCGAAGCCAGGATGCTTCCGGCCTGCCTTACAAACGAATCGCATGATTCAGCCCGGGGCACCGCCACGCAGAGCATACGTCCGGACTGCTGATATCCAACACCCGATCCGGGGTCTGCCGGCATCGCTTGAAACCACCCCTTGACGGAACCATCGAACGTTTCAGGTTTCGGGAAGGAAACGGAAGACAGATATTGTCCGAGTGAATTCCATGCCGGGATCGGTTGTACGACAACCCCCTTCCAACGGGCAGGAAACCGGACCATGAAGGTCGCACGTTGCATGTCCAGATGAAGATCGACCGTATGGATCTGTCTGCCATGCCGTACCTTGAGCCTGACAGACCCGTCCTCCAGATCGAGGGTTCCGGTTTTGAGGTTCGCGCCTGTCGGCAGTTGAATATTCAGCCTGCCGACAGGAATGACGCTGGGTCGTTCCGGTTCGCCGGGCGCATGTGCGGTCCGTTCAAACAAGTTGCGTAAACCGGCATCATCCTGACGTTCAAGGCAATCCCGGATCCGGGCATAGGACATTTTTTCCGTCCAGGGCATTCCCCCCCGATGATCCCAGAGGTCTGCCCGGCCCATGCTGATTTGCAGTGCATTTCCTTCACCCCACACCATGATGCCGAGTGTTCCATTGCCGAGCAGGATGCCGGTATGCGGCCGCCTGAGCGGGAAATTCCAATCATAGGATGCAGGTCTCATGGCATGGCCTCCGGGGCAAAATCACAGCATTGGATTCGCGATAAACGCACCACCCCGGCATTGTTTCAAGTAATTCAAGCCGTGCACCTGTCCGGTCATTTCCAAGTGATCACGATATACCGGATCATGCCATCCTTCGATATCGATCGACCCCTTGAACCCTCCCATACGCAGAATGGTAATAATGTCCGTCCAGTTGGAATCACCGAATCCGGGGGTGCGATGATAGGCAAAGGTTTCGGGTCCACGAACCCCGTGTTCACGCACCACATCCCACAGCACCGTGGCATCCTTGCCATGAACATGAAAAACCCGTTTAACCCATTTTCGAAGTTGGGGAATGGGATCAATCAACTTGACCATCTGATGGCATGGCTCCCAGCAAAGGCCGAGATTGTCCAGGGGAACGGCATCAAACATCATTTCCCAGGCACGCGGTGTCTGGGCAATATTCCAGTCACCCCGATCCCAGGTGCCCCCCATTTCGCAATTCTCAAAGGCAAGTCGCACGCCTTTATCACGCGCCCGGCGCGCCAGTGGTCCAAAGACCTTCTTGAAAACCTGCATGGAGTCGGGAATGGGTTGGTCAACCACCCGTCCGGCAAAACCGGCAACGACATCACAGCCGTACAACGGTGCGGCATCGATGCACCGCTCCCACCCTTTGATCGTTTCTTTCGCCGCCTTGTCGCCTTTCAATGGGTTTCCAAAAATCCCCAATGAACTGATCAGGGCACCCGATCCATCGATTACGGCATTGACGTCGCGTGACAAGGCTTTTAAATCGACCCCGCCAAGGGTCTGCCAGAAATTAATCTGAAAAGATTCAAAACCATGCGGTAACAACTGTTTGATGTATCGTGCGGTGTCTTTGCCCTTGCCTGCCAGCGTCCCGATACGAATATCATCATGAGGTTGCATGTTTCGTTCATCCTTCCGTTCCATCGCCGATTCCCCGATCATCGGGGTACGGGTGGCGCCATCCGATCAATATCCGTGTAAGGGAACATCATGGGACGTATTTTTCCATCAAAAAATGAACCTGCCGCAACATATTATCGTTGCGTATGTTGCTCCGTTGACAGTACCGGGGCCATAATTTAGGGTGTTGCCATGGTTCCTCAATGGATAATTGAACGCAAACGGGACGGCCATGAACTCTCGGCGGATGAAATCCAATGGTTCATCAACGGGTATACCGACGGCACGATCCCCGATTACCAGATGTCGGCACTGGCAATGGCAGTCTATTTCAAGGGCATGTCCTTTGACGAAACCACGGCACTGACTGAAGCCATGCTTCAATCCGGCGATCAGATCACGACCACCTCAATCAAACAACCGACGGTTGACAAACATTCCACGGGTGGTATCGGAGACAAGGTGTCCCTGATCCTGGCACCTCTGGCAGCAGCTTGTGGTGCTGCCATTCCCATGCTTTCCGGACGAGGCTTGGGCATCACCGGCGGCACACTCGACAAACTGGAGTCCATTCCGGGCTACCGAACACACCTGACCTCGCGCGACTTCTGTTCGATTATACGGCGGTGTGGTTGTTCCATAATGGGACAGACGGAGCGGATTGCACCCGCCGATCGTAAACTGTATGCGCTCCGCGATGTAACAGCCACCGTTCCGTCGATCCCCCTGATTGCCGCCAGTATCATGTCAAAGAAGTTGGCCGAAGGCACACAATCCCTCGTTCTGGACGTCAAGTGGGGTTGTGGAGCCTTCATGAAAAACCGCACACTTGCCCGGAAACTGGCATCCACCATGGTGGAAATCGGTGCCAGGATGGGTCGCCGCATGGTGGCGGTCTTGACCCGTATGGATCATCCACTTGGGACATCCGTTGGGAATTCCCTGGAAGTTGTTGAATCAATTCACGCATTGCGTGGTCAGGGAGCACCCGATCTTATGGAGGTCACCCTCGCCCTCTCGGACTGGATGTTGGTTTTGGCGGGCTTGGCCGGTAACCTGAAAGAAGCGCGAAAAATGGCCATTGCGAAACTGGCATCCGGTGAAGCACTGGATCGGTTCCGGACCATGATCCGCCTGCATGGTGGCGATGAACGTGTGGTTGATGATCCCTCCCGTCTCCCCACAACCAGAATACAGGAACCCTGGAATGCACCAGCAACGGGTTATATCGCCGGTATAAATGCGGATCGTGTTGGACGTACCTGCATGGCTCTGGGTGCAGGCCGTCAACAGGTGACCGATCCAGTTGATCATGCCGTTGGCCTGTCGGCCATCCATCCGGTTGGAACAAAGGTCCGGAAGGGAGATCCCCTCTTGATCATCCATGCCAACCGTCGTGACCGGCTTGCAGATGCCAAAACGTGGTTAACGGGGGCCCACCGGATCGTATCTGCCGCGGTGCGCCGGCCATCCCTGGTGGGACCCATCATTCATCCCGGCAGTCGCAATCATCATCCATGAAATCAATCAACGGTAAATCCCTGATCCGACATGCTTTATCCGCCATGAAACAGGCTTACGCTCCCTATTCAAGATTCCGTGTGGGTGCGGCAGTCCTCACCGGTGATGGAACCGTATTTACCGGATGCAATGTGGAAAATGCGTCCTATGGTCTCACGACCTGTGCGGAACGGGTTGCCATTCAAACTGCGGTTGCCCACGGTTGTCGGACCATACAGGCGATAGCCGTTGTCGCACCAGGGAATTCGCCTCCAACACCGTGCGGTGCCTGTCGACAGGTGCTGGCAGAATTTGCGACTCCGGAAACTCCCGTATTCATGGCCTCGGCTCGACGGCCCCGGGTTATTTCAATGAGTACACTGGGCAACCTGTTTCCCCTACAGTTTGATTTACCAACAACCCGCAAGGAGTAAGATGACACGAACCTGGTGGAATGGCCCCGTCAAACGTGAACCTGATTTCGAAAACCTGCGAAAAGTCCTGCGTCGTCAATGTCCCGATCGTCCTACGCTGTTCGAATTTTTTCTCAATGTTCCGCTCTACGGACGGCTTTCCGGCATTCCTACGGGTCCCGACATGGACCGTGAGACATACCTTCGTTCGGTGTTCCTCGGATTTCGTAATGCCGGATACGATTATGCCACCATTCATGCATCATTGTTCAGTTTTCCGAGGGGTGAACGTCAGCATCAGCAAACCATATCGCTCAATGAAGGCGCCTCAATAAATGATTGGGCAAGTTTTGAGCGCTATGCGTGGAAGGAACCCTCCGATTTTGATTATGGCATACTGGAACGATTACGGCCTGAAATGCCGGACGGGATGAAATTTATTGTTCCAGGCCCCGGCGGAGTCCTTGAGAACCTGATTTCCCTGCTCGGGTATGACAATCTCTGTTTTCTTCTGGTTGACGATCCGGCCCTTGTTCGGGCGGTTGTGGATGCCATAGGAAGCCGCCTCGTCAAGCATTACCAGATTGTACTTGGCTACGATACGGTAGGTGCCATTATCAGTAATGATGATTGGGGCTTCAAGACACAACCCATGTTGTCACCCGACGACATGCGCACTTACATTCTCCCCTGGCACAAACGTATTGTCCAAACCAGTCACGATGCGGGCCGTCCAGTCATCCTGCATTCCTGCGGCAACCTGACTACCCTGATGGACGACATCATTGATGGCATCGGTTATGACGGCAAGCATTCCTACGAGGATACCATCCAGCCGGTGGAATCCGCCTATGAAGAATATGGCCGGCGAATAGCAATCCTGGGAGGAATCGACCTCGACTTTATGGTTCGTTCCAAACCCGAAGCCATCTATCGCCGGTCACGGTTGATGCTGGAACAAGCCTCGGCTCAAGGTGGTTATGCGCTTGGTACGGGAAACAGCGTTCCGGAATATGTTCCCCCGGAAAACTATTTTGCCATGATCGCCGCCGCCGTTGAGGCATCATAGCCGGATATCCGTGACAGTTTCGCCACGTTTAGGGTGAGGCATTCACCAACCCGCCATACGAAGCGCTTCCACCACGTTATTGACGGATCAGCCAGGCACATGATAAAAGCAAGCTATGGAATTGCACGAAGCTGATTATCTTCAACGTGCCAGAGACGTGTTGGATACGGAAATCTCCGGAATCCGTAAAGCGCAGGGAAATCTGGGTCCCGAATTCATTGCGGCCATTCGGCTCCTGCTTGCCTGTCTCCGGAGCGGGCGTAAAATCGTCGTTACCGGTGTCGGAAAAAGCCTGCATATTGCCGACAAGATATCCGCCACCCTGGCCAGCACGGGCGCCACCAGTGTTGTGTTGCACCCTTCCCAGGCCGTTCATGGCGATCTGGGCATTCTGACCCCGGGTGACGTGGTCATCGCCATCAGTTATAGTGGTGAATCCGACGAATTGCTTACCCTGATCCCTTCACTGAAACGGAATGAGGCACATATCATTGCCCTGACCGGCACACCCGAAAGCCGCCTGGCCCAATTCAGCGATGTGATTCTCAACGCAGGCGTTGACAAGGAGGCCTGCCCGTTCAACATGGCGCCCACCGCCAGCACCACAACCGCCCTGGCCTTGGGCGATGCCCTGGCCATGGTACTGCTGGAAGCCCAGGGATTCTGCAAGGAAGACTATGCACGCCTGCATCCTGCCGGAGCCATCGGCCGGGCTTTGCTGCTACGCGCCTCGGATATCATGCGTCCGGCAGACCGGGTTGCCGCGGTCCCTGCAGACGCCCGTGTGCGCGACGCCTTGATTGCCATGACTCGGGCACGGGCTGGTTCCTGTGCCATCCTGAATGAAGACCGTCAGGTTTCCGGCATTTTCACCGATGGAGACTTGCGACGAAATCTTTCGAATCGCACCGCCATTCTCGATGACCCCATTAAAACCCTGATGACACCCAACCCTATCACCGTTACCGGCGACCGTTTGGCCGTGGAAGTCCTGGACATATTCAAGGCGCATAACATTGACGATGTGCTGGTGGTTGATGCGGAAGGCCGCCTGATCAGTGCCATCGACATTCAGGATCTTCCCAAGTTCAAGATACTCTGAACGACACTTACGCCAGCACGATCACAATCGCGCCAGCCGCCAGGCAATACGGTCCGAACCACCACAACCGACCGGCTTCCAGGACTCGCACCAGGATTATGATGGCTGCATAGCCCACCACGAGCGAGGCGAACATGCCGGCGATCAGGAAAATGCCGCTTATTTCCCCGGGAGAAGCGTCCATGAACCGGCCGATCAGTTTTATGACGGTCGCACCCGCAATCGGAATAAAGGACATCAACAACGAAAACTCCGCCGCTTTCCGGGGCATGACTCCCATCAAGCGAGCCGTCACGAGGGTGGATCCGGACCGGCTAATGCCCGGGATCAGCGCTACGGCCTGCGCCAGTCCCATGATCAGGGCTACCGGCAGACTGATTGCTGCAGACGCTGGTCGAAGGTGCGGAAGACGAAGCATCAGGAGCGTTATGCCGGTAATGCACAGTGCGAATCCAACGTAAACGGGTTTATCGAACAGTTTCTCAAGGGGTTCATCCCATAACACATACGCTACACCTGCCGGGATGGCTGATACCAACAGATAAGCCACATAGCGCCAATCAGCGGGGTTACGCTGGAACAGTCCGCTTGTCATTTCAGCAATCCGCTGACGGTAATACAGCAACACCGCAATCAAGGTGCCGGCATGTAAGGCCACCTCAAGATCAATTCCGGGCGCTTCAAGCTCCAGCAGTATCTTGGTCAATACCAGGTGCCCGGAACTGCTGACGGGAAGGAACTCGGTTATTCCCTGAACCGCCGACATCAGGAGGATCTTAAACACTTCAATCATCAGTAACCTTTATGCCCGTCAATCTATCAAAGCGGGATGGCGCACACCAATTCTTTTATGAAAGGTGCAAACACACGTAAATGAACCCCGGTTTACCCAAAAACGGTGCAAAGGGTATGAAGCCATTGGCTACACCATTCTCATGCCCGCAAGCGCGGTACCCGGCTGGCCTCCAGAAGTTCCTTTACCTGTCGAGCCGGAATGGAAACGCGACTACGTCGCCAGCGTACAGCGCTTGATTCGGGATGGCGTAGACGCCCCTCTCGGAAACCTGTTTGTTTACGCCGCCCGGAAGTTCAATCCAGACGCCGAAGGAGAAAAAAGAGCACGCAGTTCATCTGAAGCATTTCTCTACAGAAGATTGGAGACATTACCGTCCACAGCCGGAAAGTTTCAGCTAAACAAGGAACTGCCAATTCCATTTGCCGGACGGGGAAACATGGAAGTGGACCTTCTCTGCCCCGAAAGGAAGGTGGTTGTAGAGATTGATGGACCTCAACATCTCGAACCGGCGGCATACCGCACGGATCGGCGCAAGGATGCTTTATTGCAGGAAGACGGCTATTTTGGCTTCGGTTTCTTGCTGAAGACGTCGGCAAGCACCTCGACGACGTTCTTGACGCCGTTCTCCGGACACTCGCACATCGTGGGTCTACATGAAGCGCTTGTGCCAGAAGGCATGGCCTGAGCCGGATTTGAAATATTGTTCGAGGTCGATAGATGTCTGTTCATCACGGACGACGATGTAGGAAATGAGTTCCCAAGGTCGGAATCGGGTGGTTGATGGCACAGAGCCGGAGTTGTGGACGGAGAGGCGTGCATTGACGTCTTCGGTGTGACCGACATAGGTCTTGGTCGGGCGGGTCAGACTGCGGAGAAAATAGACGTAGTGCATGGAATGATCCTCTTGTCAGGAACTTGAGAATCGCCTTACTACGCGCTTCGCTACGCTTGCGCTTCGAAAGGCGCCATCCTTCGCGCGGCGATGGCCTGCCATCCGTAGCGCAAGCCCGTAGGGCGCCGCGCGAAGGATGGCGGGAGCGACGGGACTCGAACCCGCAACAACCAGATCGACAATCTGGGACTCTAACCAATTGAGCTACGCCCCCGAAACGACCGGAATACTACTGACCACTGACTGAAACACAAGCGTGAATATTGCAAAACACCATATCGCAACAAATTGCTTCACGTCGTGGTGGGCGATACTGGACTCGAACCAGTGACCCCTACCATGTCAAGGTAGTGCTCTAACCAAGCTGAGCTAATCGCCCTTAAAAGGGAATAATATTCAAGTTTGATGTAACCTGTCAACCAGTTGGAAGCCAAGACTCGAATATTTTGATCCGTTATCACCGGCAACGTGTCTTATTTGGCCATCTCGGCACGCACTTCTTTCAATATCAGATCAATATCCACGGCTTTCAACGCTTCTTCAAGGCTCTCGGGGCGTGCAATATCAAGGCTCTTGGCACATCGGAATCCGACCACGGGCTTACCGTCGGAGAGACATCCATTTTCGCGATATTCTTTCCCAGGATAAAACCGTCGTGAACATTCAAGTTCCTCCGGTACCCGTGCCAGATAGGAGCCACCCCGGATAACATGAACTTTACCGGATTCCGGTCCCTGGGGATCATTCACGGGCGATACTCCGTAATATTTCGTATCATACCAATCATAAACCCATTCAGCGGCATTTCCCGCCATATGAATAACGCCGAAGGGACTGGGATAAGCTTCAGTCCATTCAAAGAACTCATCAATACGGGCCTTTTCAGCTTTCGGAGGGAGTTGTGCCTTTGTATCCCACGGACGATCAGGTATTCGGGTCGGTTGAGGTGCTGGAGGCGGTCCGGACTTCCTGCAACTACATCCTGGCGCTTTCTCAGGTTGAGGCGGTTCAGGGGGATGCTGCCGATCCATTTCGTTCGCGATAAAGGAGCGGCCTTCCAGCCAGTTGATGGCACACTGGGAAGGATCCTTGGCTCCCCAGGGAAACAGACGATTGTCGGCACTGGCAGCCGCCCGTTCCCATTCAGTTTCCGTTGGCAGGCGTTTACCGACAAATTTCGAATAGGCGTAGGCATCAAACCAGTCAACACCCAAAACTGGCAAGGCATCATTCGTCAAAGAAGGATCTTTCCAAGCCTCGGGCTCATGCTTCTTAAGGGGCGGAGCCAGAGGATGTTCCATCGATGAATCCCCGGTAGCTTTTACATGTTCCAAAAACTTACGGTAGTCGGCATTGGAAACTTCATATTTATCGATGAAGAACGGGCTCACAAAAACAAGGTGTAAGGGAAATGTATCATCCGTCGGTGTCGCGGCACGGCGCCCCATAAGCGAATAGCCCCCGGGCACATAGACCATGTCAACCGGCAGCGAAGCACCTTGATAGGCATCTTTTCCTTTACCTGCCTTGATGTAGGCGTCCAGCACCTGCTGTTGCAAACGCAGGATGTAATCAAAATCCATCTGTTTAAAAACATGGGCCGCGGCACCTTCGCTGTCAAAAACCTGCCCAATCCAGAAGTGTAAAAAGGCTACCGTTTCCGAAACCGCCTCATCAAAATCGCCACGCGCGATGGTTTCAGGAACACGATCCTGCATCACTTTCGGAAGGGAACGAGCAACTTCTCGACGGTGTTCGATCAATCGTTGAATTTCAGCTTTAACTTTTTCATTGGTGGAGGCATCCGGTCGCTTTTCGAGTTCGGCGATGGTGCGCGTGGTAATTTCAAACTTGCGTACGGCGGCTCGAACCGGCGTCAACCATTCTCCCTCCAGCTTCTCTAATCCGCGTTTCGCTTTCAGGTATTCAACGGCAAAATCCTTGAGCTGTGCGCGCACCGCCTCCACGTTCGGCGCCGTCTTGCATTTGTCAAGAAACTCTCCCATCAAGGCTATGGCGCGTTGATACGCAGTCAATTCAAGGCTCTGAGCGGGGTTTAATTGGATGGCTTTTATTTTTTCCGCCAGCAAGGGGGTTACGTCAAGTGTTTCAACGGCCTTGACGTCGGCTTTCAGCACGGTCCGGCTCATGGAAATCGTCTCGGTGCGCTGAATGCGTAAAACATATTTCAGTTCATCTTCCTGGGTAACGATTCCTTCAACCCGGCGATCGTCCTTCAAAACCAGAACCACCCCTTTCCCTTCGGGAATCAAGGCCTGTGCCAGGGGGGACAATTCCGAACGCTGAAGTGCCAGTGAGGCGGATTGAAGGATCAGAAGAGTACCGGTCAGCACGGCCATGGCTCGTTTCATAATAATCGCTCCTTGCATCAAATGCCTTCTCTTATAACCCGATCGCACGCCCCGGTCAATACGGGAGGTCGTAGGGAGCTTGGAGCGGAAAGGCATTGCAGATGTGACGGATTTCATGCACGCCATGTTCAGGACTGCCGATTACTTCCACCACATCAAAACGGAAATAAACCGGTGGTTGGCGCAGGCTTTTCAAATACCGGACAGCAGCACGTGAGAGGGCGTGCCGTTTGGCGCGTTTTACCGAATCGCCGGGGCGTCCATATTGTTCGGATGCGCGTGTCTTGACCTCGACAAACACCAGCACATCACCATCCCTGGCCAACAGATCGATCTCATCGCGTTTCCCGACCCGTATCCGGGACCCGATTATTTGATATCCTGCCGCCACCAGACATTGCCGGGCTTTCGCTTCCCCCCATTGTCCGGTATCCGTGGGTGTATTGCTGGATTTACCGTTGAACCAGGACCACCGAATCATTCGCCGCGCTCCTTGCGGGCTCGGATATCCGCCGCCTCCCGAACGGGACGAAAACTCCATCGATGGATCGGGGTCGGTCCGCTTTCGAGCAGTGCCAGCATGTGCGACCGGCTGCCATACCCTTTGTGCCGGGCAAACCCGTATCCGGGATATTGACGATCCATCTGCAGCATCAAGTTGTCACGGGTAACCTTGGCAAGTACGCTGGCAGCCGCAATGCATAGACTCAAGGAATCACCATGCACGATCGAGGTGGAATCACAGGGCAATCCATCCACCGGCAGTCCATCAACCAACACGTGGTCGGGTAATTCAGGCAGTGCCATCAAGGCTCGACGCATGGCCAGAAAGGTTGCCTGCAGTATGTTGAGTGTATCAATCTCCGCCGGAGACGCCTGTCCAATGCCGTATTGAAGACCGGGCACATGCAGTAGAATGGAGAAATAATGATCACGGGCTCTCGGAGTCAGCCGCTTGGAATCGGTCAACCCATGCAATGTACCGTTGATTTCCAATTCAAGGAAGCCCGGAGGAAACACAACGGCAGCCGCCACAACGGGGCCGGCCAGTGGACCCCGACCAGCCTCATCCATGCCCGCCAACCGACGGACACCCCGCGACCAGTGCTGGCGCTCATGAACGAGCAACCTCGACTCCCTAGGCTTCCATGGCGGCTGTTTTCAAGCGCGCCCGCTTGCCGGTAAGGCGGCGTAAATAATACAATTTCGATCGGCGTACGGTTGATGATGATTCGATTTCAATCTTGGATATAAACGGTGATGCCATGGGAAATATCCGTTCAACCCCCACCCCATGCGACACCCGGCGCACGGTGAAGGAACCCCCACTCTCACCGCGTCGCCGTGCGATGACCGTTCCGGTGAATTGCTGAATTCGTTCCTTGTCGCCTTCCTTGATACGCACATGCACCCGGATAACATCACCGATCCGGAATTTATGTTGCGTTACATTGGCTGACTGTTCCCGTTGAATCTTCTGTATGGTGTTCATGCTGTTATCTCCACATCCGTATCATCCAACACACCTTGCGTCATCTGCCTGAATCATCCCGCCCACCTCGTAACAAATCCGGCCGCATGGTGCGGGTAATCGATTCCGACTGTTCCCGACGCCATTGCGCAATCGCCGCATGATTACCCGACAACAAGACCTCGGGCACGCGCATCCCGCGAAAATATTCCGGACGTGTATAATGAGGATATTCCAAATAACCATCCCCTGTAAATGACTCTTCCTCGGCGGACGATTCAGCCCCCAGCACCCCCGGTATCAGGCGTACCATGGCATCAATTACTACGGCCGCCGCCAGAGCTCCGTTGGTCAATACATAATCTCCAATTGAAACCGTATCATGAACCAGAGCCACTTTGACCCGTTCATCAATCCCCTCATAATGTCCACACACAAAGATCAAATGCCGACAACTGGCCAGTTCCCCGGCAATTGCCTGCGTCAATACCCGTCCCTGGGGAGCCATCAGCACCACCCGTGACTCCGGAGTCAGCACCGATTCGATCGCACGCACAAGCGGTTCAGGCTTCATCACCATCCCGGCCCCACCGCCATAGGGACGATCATCAACCGTCCGATGCGGATCATCCGTGAAGTCACGGGGATTTATTACACGAAACCGAACCAACTCACGTGTAACCGCCCGTTTCAGCATGCTTTCGCCGAAATACCCGGTCAACATCCCGGGAAACAGGGTTACGACATCGATGGAATGATGCGCCACGCAGGTACTCCACTCCCGCCGGCAACGGTGCTTACGCCGGCGTTGGTTGCGCCTGCTTGGCTTTCCGTACCAGATTGCGGACCGTATCGCTCAAAATCGCGCCGCGATCCTTCCAATGTGCAATCCGGTCCAGCTTGAGTTGGTAATTTACACCTTCCCGTTTTGGATCATACCACCCTAGACTTTCGAGATAACGTCCATCGCGCGGCGACCGTGAATCGATCGCAACGACCCGGTAACTGATTTCCCGATTTCCACCCGTTCGTGTCATTCGAATCTTAACTGCCATGCCCCCTCCATCAAAAGCCATGAATCCTGCCATGCGATTCCAGTCTATGCAAGCAAGGATTCACATTACCCCACTTCATTTATGGGGACATCGTTTCAGACACCGGAGCCCGCTTGGCCCGAAATTCCAGCACTTCACCCGCCCGTACCACTTCAATCGCCTGCGTATCGTCAAATCGTCCGCGTAAAATCTCCTCCGCCAAGGGATCTTCGACATAACGTTCAATCGCGCGGCGTAAGGGACGTGCACCCATGGACTCGTTAAATCCATTAGTGACCAGGAATTCACGTGCAGGGCGTGTCAATATGATGGTTTTTCCCCGCGATGCCAGTCGTTCAGACACCTTGGCCAGTTCAAGGTCGAGGATAAGGCGGACATGCTCGATGGTCAATTGCCGGAAGACCACCAGGTCATCAAATCGATTTAAAAACTCCGGCTTAAAAACCCGCTTTGATTCATCGATCATCTGCTGTTTCAACTGGGTATAATCGGCGGTTGCTGAATCCTCCCGGAATCCCAGACCTGAGCTTCGCTTGGCGGAATCATGGCCGAGGTTGGAGGTTAAAATCAGCACCGTATTGCGGAAGTCCACATGGCGCCCAAAACTATCGGTCAAACGCCCTTCCTCCAGTATCTGCAGGAGCATGTGCATGACATCCGGATGCGCTTTCTCAACTTCATCAAACAACACGACGGCGTAGGGACGACGGCGCACCTTCTCGGTCAATTGACCGCCTTCATCATGGCCGACATAACCCGGAGGTGAACCGACAAGCCGGGATACCGTGAATTTTTCCATGTATTCGGACATGTCGAGTTGTATCAGCGCATCCGAGTCGCCGAACATGAATTCTGCCAATGCCTTGGCCAACAGGGTTTTGCCTACACCGGTGGGGCCGAGGAAAATGAAAGAACCGATTGGTCGCCGCGGATCCTTGAGATCAGCGCGGGACCGTCGTAAGGCCCGTGAAATCGCAGAGACCGCCGCATCTTGGCCGATAACCCGTTTGGTCAATTCCTGCTCCATTTCAAGCAACCGCGTCAATTCCTTTCCTTCCATGCGCTTTAAGGGAACACCGGTTGAGTGCGAAATAACCGCCCGGACATCATCGCCGGTCACGGTCAGGTGGAGGTCCTTGCTGGATTCTTTCCACTGTTGAACCACCAGTTCAAGCGCTTGACGATCCCGACGTTCCTGATCGCGAAGCTTGGCGGCTTCCTCAAACCGTTGTTCCCGAATGGCTCGTTCTTTTTCCTGCCGTACGGTCTCGATTTCCGACTCCTTCTGGCGTAAATCAGGAGAACGGGTGGTGTTCAGGATACGAACCCTCGCCCCGGCCTCATCGATTACATCGATGGCCTTGTCCGGCAGAAAACGCCCGGTCACATAACGGGCAGACAACCGGACCGATTGCTCCAGTGATTCATCCGTATAGCTCACATTGTGGTGTTTCTCGTACCGGTCCCGGATGCCGTGGAGAATGGCAATGGTTTCCGCTTCCGAGGGTTCCTTTACCGTGACCGGCTGAAAGCGGCGTTCAAGCGCAGAATCCCGCTCGATAAACTTCCGGTACTCATTCAGGGTGGTCGCACCCACGCATTGCAATTCGCCCCGGGCCAGGGCCGGTTTGATGATGTTCGAGGCGTCCATGGCCCCTTCGGCAGACCCCGCACCCACAATGGTGTGCAATTCGTCAATAAAAAGGACGATATTGCGTGAACGGCGGATTTCATCCATGACGGCCTTGATTCGTTCCTCAAACTGTCCGCGGTACTTGGTGCCCGCGATCATCAAGGCCATGTCCAGTGTAATGACGCTTTTACCCCGCATGATTTCAGGAACATCCCCGGCGATTATGGCCTGAGCCAATCCCTCAACCACGGCGGTTTTCCCCACCCCGGCCTCCCCCAAAAGAACCGGATTGTTCTTGTTGCGGCGGCAAAGAATCTGGATGACACGCTCCAACTCCTCACGTCGCCCGATAACCGGATCCAGTACCCCTTGGCGGGCCAGTTCCGTCAGGTCGCGGCCAAAGGCGTTCAAGGCGGGTGTTTTGCTTTCACGGGTTCCGGGTTTGGCAGTCGACGCGGAGGGCGCTGCAGCCGGAATCGCTTCCCCTTCCGGATCGGCGTCAGATGGTTCAAAATTAGGATCCAACTCACGCATGATTTCGTTACGGGTGGTCGTTAAATCGACATTCAGGTTGTTTAAGACCTGGGCGGCTACGCCTTCACCTTCACGCAACAACCCCAGCAGGATATGTTCCGTCCCGACATAGGTATGATTGAGCGCCTGTGCCTCCGCAGTCGCCAGCTGAAGCACCTTCTTTGAACGTGGCGTAAAGGGGACATTTCCAACCGTTTTGGTCTCCGGCCCCTGCCCAACCGCACGTTCAACTTCCATCCTGACTTTTTCGATGGATACCCCCATGCGTTGGAGCACTTCAACCGCAACCCCTTCCTGAAGTGCGATCAGTCCCAGCAACAAATGCTCGGTTCCAACATACGGATGGTTGAACCGATCCGCCTCCTTGCGCGCCAGTTGAATGGCACGTTGTGCGCGGGGTGTAAAATTTGAAAACGAATTCATGGCAATCCTTCCATCACATCCGAATTGTTATGCGGCCATGGTAACATGCTTGAGCTTTTTCTGCAAAACGTCGGCACGCAAGGCATCCCGTTCGTCGGAATCAATGACCCGACCCGTCATTTTCTGAAGGTGTCCAGGTTGTATCAGGATCATGATCTCATTGATCTGGGCCACCGTCAGGTTTGAGACCAGCCCAAAGTCAACCCCGATGCGAAGTCCCGACAAGAGATCAACCGCCTCGCGGGATGGCATCAAGCGGGCATGCAACATGAGTCCCAAGGAACGTGCCACATGGTCTTCAAGACGGTTACGACGGCTTTCCCATAGACGGGCCCTGGCGTTTTCCTCATGAACGGCTATTTCTTCAACAACCCGGGTCAACCGCTGAACGATACCCGCCTCAGAATCCCCCAGGGTTGTCTGGTTGGATATCTGGAAAAGATTGCCATAGGCGTCGGTCCCTTCACCGAGCAACCCGCGGACCGCTATGCCAAGTTTGTCCAGGCCCTTGATGACCGGTTCAATTTCATCCATCAGGCGTAAGCCGGAAAGATGCATCATGACACTGGCCCGTAAACCGGTTCCGAGATTGCTGGGACATGAAGTCAGGTAACCCAACCGCACATCAAAGGCAAATTCAACGTGGGATTCCAACCGGGTATCCACCTGATCCAGACGTTTCAAGAGGGTCATCAACCCCATGCCTGGCGAGAAAGCCTGCATGCGTAGATGATCTTCCTCGTTGATCATGATGGCCATTTGCTCACTGCGCGATAAAACCAAGGCACTTCCGGCCGGCCGGGCCGCCAGGTCATGGCTGATCAGGTGCCGTTCCTGCAACACTTCCCGATCGACTGCTGCAATCGTGCTCATGTCGAAAAACAAGGCATCTTCAAAATCCGGGATCCGCCGGAACAAATCCAGCAGTGAGCTGCAAATGCGGATGCGGTCAGAATCACCAGCCCACCCGGGAAAAGGCTCATCCTTAAGATTGCGTGCCAGCCGGATTCGCGAACTGATCACGATGCCGGTATCGCGGCGCATGCTCAACCAGGAGCCGGGACTTCGAACCAGATCATCCACAACCATGTTTGCTTACTCCGCGGGGGAAGCGGCAAGACCGTTTCCCGGTAAATGCCCGGCCCGGATATCGCGCAATTCGTCGCGAATGCGGGCGGCATCTTCAAATTGTTGTGCTTGTATGGCACTTGCCAGGGCATCTTCCAGTTGCGCGATCTCAACACTGATCCGTTCACTGACCGGGATTTTACCAAGATGCCGGTCGCCATCCTGCAACTGGTTCAGAGCGGTTTCAACGTCCTCCTGGAATGTCGGATAACAATGTCGGCACCCCAGGCGTGACAAGCGACGGAAATCACTGAGTTTCATTGCACAAACCGGGCAGGCATGATCCTTGTCGGGAGGGACTGGCTGCGATTCTACGGATGCACCAAAAAAGAAATCCGTTAAGGATTGTGGAGACTCAAGATTTAATCCCTGGGACTCGGCGCAACCACGGCATATCCAGATTTCCTGGACCTGGCCATCCACCACCTGCTTAAAGTGGACGGTCGCGTCATGGTTGTGGCACATCTCGCATTTCATCCGGCATCTCCACCGTTCACCCTCAGGTGCAGCCCCGTAACGGGGTCCCCTGCTGCCGTGCAAACTCCTTGAAAGCCGTTGAAAGCTCCAGGGTTTTCCGTCCGGGTTTTCCGGTTCCGATAACGCGCCTGTCGATCCTGACCACTGGAACAATCTCCGCGGCAGTACCGGTGAGAAACACCTCGTCTGCCGTATACAAATCATAACGGGTCATATCGCGCTCCATCACCGTCATGCCACGCTGCCCGGCAAGGGTAATCACCACGTCCCGCGTAATTCCCTCGAGTAGACCAGCGGACGGCGGAGGGGTCATCAAACGATCCCCCTGGATGGCAAACACGTTGTCCCCCGTGGCTTCCGCCACGTGCCCATTGTGATTCAACATGATCGCTTCCATCACGCCCGCATTGATGGCTTCGATCTTGGCCAGTATATTGTTAAGATAATTGAGGCTTTTGATGCACGGATTTACGGCTTCGGGATGGTTTCGAACGGTTCCCGCCGTGATAATTGACATTCCCTTTTCGTAAAGCTCATGCGGATACAGCTGGATGCGGCCGGCAATGATTATGATCTGGGGTTTCTTGCAGACGTATGGATTCAACCCGAGTGTTCCAACGCCACGCGTTACGACGACCCTTACGTATCCATCCCAGGTCCGGTTTGCATTACAGGTCATGACCACAGCGGCCGACATGGCGGCTTGTGAAATGGGGATATCCAAGGCAATGGCACGGGCCGATCGATACAATCGTGCAACATGTTCATCCAGCATGAATACGCGTCGGTTATAGGTACGGATGCCTTCAAACACCCCGTCGCCGTACAACAGTCCATGATCAAACACCGATACGCAGGCCTTGGATTGAGGAACCAATTTTCCGTTCAGGTAAACCTTCATCGTTTTTCTTTCAGCAGATACACCCCTGCGGCTTATTCGTTAACCGCCCCCTGTTTTGATTCGAGTATCTGCCGTTCCAAACAGGTTACCGCCGGATGTTCCCACACGTTTTGTTGCCATTAATGGTGCACCCGGAGGGAGTTGAACCCCCACGGCCTCAACGGCCACAAGGACCTGAACCTTGCGTGTATGCCAATTTCACCACGGGTGCTTAAACCAGTAGCATAGAATGAAGGAAGCCTGAGGGTCAAGCGGCAGTTTTTGATGTTAGCAACGTTTTTGAACACCGCCCGGACTATTCACGGTTAAACCAACGTCCAAACAAGCCTCCTGAACGCTGGGCGGGCTTAGGAAGGGAAGCCTCTTTGTCGTCCACAACCACCTGATTCGTGCCCCCCCCGACCGGTGCCCCCCCTTGCTGATGGAACGGGGTTCCATCGCCATTAACATAAACCTGATCAATAAAACGAACCTCGGACGGATCGGACTGGAAAACGGAACGGGTATACCGGACCGGACTGGATTGATGATAAACCACCAGACGCCCATCCCGATTCAGTGTCATACCTGGCTTTTGGAATCGGATGACAGGTCCAAGCAGAAAAGAACCAAAATGATAACGATCATCGTCTACAACCAGAAAGAGTTGTTCACGTTGGTTGCGAGTCAAATAACGAAGACTGTATTGTCGCGGTTTGTCCGGATACCCCCTCACCCCCCGCTGAATGGAATCAATTTCCAGCCCCCTGACGACATCAATGATCTGCATCCTGGAGGTGTGGATTTTCCCCTGCCAATGAAGCTCCATGACGGCACGATATCGCCCGATTTCATACAGGTTATAATGCTCGGACAACATCAGCATGACCGATTCTGTCTGGTCCGGATTCACTCCCAGTCTATCCACCAGGGGGGCTTGTTTGCGGGCAGGTACCCTTTCATCACCCTGCCATTCAATACGGCATTCCAACCGTGTGCTGGCATCTTCAGAATCAGGCCAAATCACAATCGGATCGTCCATGTCGTTGTAGATGTTAAGGATGCCGATAATCGGTTCACCTTGAAGATAAACGGGTTGATCGAGTGAAAAGTCCAACAGGATGTCACCCGCTGCAACCGGGACCAGGGTAAGGGATTCTGCCGGAATGATCAGTGCCAGACACGCGCAACCGACCAGCATGGTTCGGGACGGATTCCGTTTCATGGTCGATGCATCGCAGAAAATCGCGGCTCCTTCATGCAAACGCCTGTTCGACAGCATCCAGCAATAAATGCAAAACCACCTGGTGCGCTTCCTGGATGCGTTCCGTGCAACGTCCCGGCACGAGGATCTCGTAATCCGCAAGCCCTTTCAACATACCGCCATCACGTCCCAAGACCGCCAGTGTTTTCAACTTTCTCTGGCGTGCGGCCTGATACGCGGCCAGGAGGTTCTTTGCCAACCCACTGGTGCTGAAGAGCACCAGTAAATCCCCCGGTTTTCCGAGTCCTTCGACCTGCCGGCTGAAAACAAAATCAAAACCGAAGTCGTTCCCGATGCACGTTAAGGCTGTCGCGTCCGCAACCAGCGCTATCCCGGGCAAGGATCGACGGTTCGAACGGAACCGTCCGGTTAATTCCTCGGCCATATGCAAGGCCTCTGCCGCACTCCCGCCATTACCAGCCGTTAGAACTTTCCCCCCGGATTTCAGCACGTGAATCAGTGCCTGAGCCGATACGTCGAGTGTTGATGTTTGGTTCGAGAGCGCTCGAATGGTCCGGGCACTTTCGAGGATATGCTTTGACATCACCTGTTGACGCAATAAACCAGTAGCCATGGGAGGAAACCTATCAATCCGGTTGCCGTTTGTCCACCCCAAGCACAGCTTCCGGCCGTTTTAACTTTGGACACAATCGGTATGCTTGCAATTCTTGACGTATAACACGGGCTACCGTATCGTCAAACGCGGTATGACAACCACCGATTACGCCTGGGTTGTGAACCACAAAAGCCGGTAGCACGTTTGTGCGGGATGTGATTGTGGAGGGGTGGCAGAGTGGCCGAATGCGGCGGTCTTGAAAAGCGGTCTAAACACCCCATATTTCCTAGCAAATTCACATTATTTGAGCATTTCAGCATGTCACCTTTTGCGCCGTTGTACGGTAACGGCGGGTTTGTAGGTGTAGACCGGTAACAAAGCGGTAACATAAACGGATACCCGGACCGGATTGTCCGGCGTTGTCAGCTTCCCCGCTTTGTTGGGTGCATCTCAAGCGACTTGCAAAAGCGATTCCGCTTCTCAAATGTCAGGCCGCAACGGTCTGTCATCGCGTCAAGAAGCCCCTCGACAAGTTTTTTTGTCTCGGCAACGGTCATTTCTGTCCATAATTCATCCGCCTTCTTATCCGCTCGCCACATTTTAAGAATAACCGTTTGCCCGGTGCTTCCAGCTTCAAGATGCATTTTAGGCAAATCCCTTGAACGTCCGCCCGGGATGGTCGTTTCATAGCTTCCCACTATCATTTTGCAGCGCTCCTTTCTGTATTCACATTTCGAGTTGTAAGTATTGGTGGACACTCACCGCAAGTCAAGCGCCCCGCAACGGGGTGCATCTATCGCGGCTGGTGGTTATCGCCATTCGTGGGGCCGTTGCCGTGATGATTCCATGGTGCTTCATGCTTGCCCGATATTCCAACGGCTTTAGCGGCCTGGTCGCGGGACTGTTCCGACTTTAAGGGACATTTTCCCTTAATGTCCGTGCGCTCTCCTTGCCGCTTCTTCGCTTCTTCAGCAAAGTAAGGTTCAATCAACCGCCGGTTTCCTCTCCGGCTCGCGTTCCTCCTGTTTTGTCGTTTCGCTTTCCGCCCGCTTGCGTGTCGGGGGGTATTGCTTGCCGTCGGTGCCGGTTCGGTTCAGGTGCTCAATTTGCGCACCTGCCGGACGTGCCGCCTCGACGGTGTTCGGGGCAACCCCGCACAACTCCGCAACCGCCCGGCTTGACAGCTTCGGCCATTCCTTCAACGCGATTTCCACGCATCGCCGCTTGTCCGCGTTGGTACGGCGTAGACCGTTGGCATCACTGACCGTCTGGTCCAGATGATCCGCGCAAAAGTGCATTCGCGTCCTGTACGATCTCACGAGCAAACCACCATGCCCAGGATTCCACCTGTAGGGCTGCGGCCTCGGGTGTGGGGGTCCAGACAACCGGGCAATCATAGCGGACCTCCCATGCCGATAATGACGCCAGGACCGCACGCGGTTTGACGTTGGAACGGTAAACGCCCTTCTCCACGTCGGAATGGTTGCCCACAATGACCAGGCGCTTGAACCTGTACCCCCGGAGGCGGTGCAACTCATGCTCGAACCGCTCCCGATTGGATCCGGCACAGCATGAAACCAGATCAGGAATGGACTTGCGTTCGATGGCAAAGGATTCCTCCCCACCTGTAAACGAGTAATCACCGGACCGCAACGTCCCCCGGATGGCCTGTAGGCGTGTGAACACGAGCGGGGTTTGCTCGCGGGTGTCTACCACTATGCGGGGCCGCACGTCCGCCAGGTCGCCCAGATGGCGCAATGCCAGCAAGGTGGGGGTGCTGGCCTTCATAGGCGTTGTGGTTGCATGTTCCATTTCAAATAGTGCCCGGTGGCAATTAAGGCGGCCGGGCGCCGCCCTCAAATACGCATTGCCTGCGCCCTCTCCCGCGTTCAACCCGTGAGGCTCGGGCAGAAAGTCGGCACGCGGGTGCCCCGAAGTATAACAAGCCGGATATTGCGGACGGCATCCGGCGTGCCGACATGGGTTCCCCCCCGCAACTGGGCCAGGATCATGCGGCTAGAAGTGCCCCCATTTCAGCGGTTAAACGAGCGTGCATTTCCTCGAAAGCTCTAACCCGTTGGAAGTGCCCTTGACCAACAGCGGCACCATCCGCGCAAATCTGTTGAAGGTTCGCGTCTTTCACTAATGCCCGGCGAACATCCAGTTCATCGGCGTTTGTCAACTCCATCAACTTTGATCGAAGTTCTTCGCGGCGTTTGTTGCCAGCCTCCGCCAGTCGGGCGGTTTCGACATCATCGACCGCCTTAATTTCCGCCAGCAGGGCCAGCCAATCAGCGGCCAGTGTTCGGGCCGTTGCCATCAGGGCCAGGCGCTCGGTTCGATTCTTTGCCAGTGCCTTTACCCGCTCCGCCACGGAGGCCGGTGTGAGCGTCGCCGGGTCGCGCAATTCGACAAGACGAGCCTCAAGGGTTTTGCTCGCTTCCATGATGCGGCCTGCCTCACGGTTCAACGCGGTAATGCGTTCCACCATTTCGGGCGGGTGATGCTTCGAGGGGTTGATATTCGGGATAATCATTGCGGCACCTGCTTTTTCATCGCCGTAAGCATGACGTTCAGTTTCTTGGCCTCCGCCAGGAACGGCCGGGCCGCCAGGATGAAAGCCGCGCTCGCAATGTTCCGGGCACGGATCGCGGCGGGGCTGGCTCCCCCATCGGAGACTGACCGCGAATGGGCAGCGCACGCATTGTTGTATCGCTCCCAGACTGTTTTGAGCGTCTTCTTTACCCGATCATTGAAAGCGGCAATCTTCGCGTTAAGGACGGCATCCGGCGTGCCCTTCTTCGCGGCCAGGGGTGCAACGCGGAGTGATTGCATAATGGCGTCGGCACTCGGGGCTTGTGCGGATGGTTCACACAACAACAGCCGGCGCTCCTTGTTCAATGCCGTAACGGCCTGCGAAAACTTCGTTTCCGCAACGGCAATTTTTCCGATTTCATTGACCTTTGCTTCGATGGTCAACCCGTCCCGGTCAAGCGCCGTGGTTGCAAAGCGGTGCGCTCGCTCCATTGCGGCCAGTGCGGCCAGGCGTCGGGCGTTGTATTCGGTACAACCGATGACGCCATCCAGTTCGGGCGGTAACATTGCTTTGAGTTCCTGCATCGTCTTCATGGTCTTCGTTTCCTTTTTTGCCGGATTGACCGGCCTGTTTTATCGCCTCCGCGTATTGCGGGGGCTAAAGTCGTTGATTCCGGTTCCGCAGCTGGCATCCTCCGACAGAGGCACCCGGCATTGTCGCCGGGGGGCGGGTCGTGCCCGTCGAACAATGTGTTCGCCTGTGGTGCCGATTCCGCCCCAGGCTGCACCGACAAAACACATTGTCAGGGCGTCGCCGTAGTCATGCCAGCCGGGGGCCGTCACCCATCGCCATACCGGGCCGTACTGACCATGCAACTTCTCCACCAGTCGCTCCCTGGTCACCTGCCCGGCAAACTCCGTATGTCTACCCTCGAAAAGCGACAAGCTCCCTGGTGCATTCGGTGATGCGAGCCAAGCACGCTGGGACACCTCGCGCCAGGCGTCCGCGTTAAATGCCAGGAACCGGCCGGCAATGGGTGATTCCGTTAGGTGGCAATTTTCACGAGGGGCACCGATACAGTTTTTCGGCGTGGGCCTGTAACGGTCGGCGGAATATCCACGGGCCGCGATTGTGGGGATTCCCAGGGTGCGCCCCGGACCTTCGATATACCTTTTCACCACGTCCGGCATATACCCGCCGTCAATGACCCATAAGCCGGGCCGGACCGCTTGCCCGTTGCGGATCAGGTTGACGGAGGCAAGCTCCCCACCATGCACCACAAGTGCCTCAAACATCCGGCGTTTAGCCTCCGATTCCGGGCAATTCTGCGGCACGATTCCAGCGCCTTCCTTGTCATGCCGACCATACGCCAGAACCCAGCCCGTCTGGTCATTGGCAAACCCGGCCACAACGGAGTGGAGGCCGTAGTGGTTCAAATCGGTGGCCGATACGATCAAGCGCCCCTCCTGCGGTACGTCTCCCCGGTGCCGGCCGGGGTGAATGCGTGATGCTACAATATCGGCGCTCAATTCGTAGATGGATGCCTGTTTCTCTTTGGGCGCGTTCTGATATTCAGCCGAGAAAACATCTTCCCCCAAATCAATGACCAGGTTTTCCGCGTGTTGGATGGCGGATATCTCCTTGCCTTTGGTAAACCGTTCGGGCCAGTCGAGAACCGCGCCGGCGTCCATATCGGTCTGGTGTTCACGATAAAAGGCGTTGGCTGACTCTTGGGATTCGGTTTTCCGTTTCATGGCGTATTCCTTCCAGAGTGTGTCCTGTGTTGTGGGCCAGGTTGTGACCAGTCCACGAATTGACCCTTGCCAATCGGGATGACGCTTGCGGTCAAGCATCCGGTAGGCCAGATCGTTGTGCTTGATGATGGTGCATGGCATCATGGCGGTGATGGTGGCTGCCGGGCCTCCTGATCCCATGATTGCCCCGAGGATAAGATTTTCACGGGTGTCTACTTGGGCATTACTGGCCGCGCTCTCATCGGTCTGCGGATCGTCAATGGCATACAGATCAGGGCGGACAGCCTTCTTGCCCACCTTCAACCGCATGCCGCGCAACCTGCCAGTCAATCCACGCGGGACCATGGCACATCCGGATCCGTCGGCGTCATCCAGTACGGGCAATACAAGCCCACCACGCCCCCAGCGCATGCACAAGCTGGTCCCGTTCCAGGTCCATCCTTTGGCTTTCAAGGCTGTATCGTCGGATAACGCGGCCGCCCAGCATGGAATGGGGAAGTCAGCCCGCAACCGCTCGTTTGTGCGGAGTTCGATTTTGACGGATTCGACAATCTCCTGTGCGGCGGTAAGGTCTGCCCCTACCACAACGATGCACCGCCGGTGCCCGTACAGCCCCGCCCATAGGATGGCCGCTTCGACTCGGCTTGTTTTTCCGTCGCCCCTGGGAGCGGCAAAAGCGTACCGTCCGCCGGTTGTGATGGCCTTCTGCATGGTGTCCATGTCTGCCCGTTGCCCGTCACTCATGGGCATGGTGAAAACACGGGGTAGATAGGTGGTTGCGAACAGGGCCAGCGACTTTCCGCATGCCTTCTTCCGTGCCGGGTCGGCAACCTTCGGCAATCCTGCGGATTTTCCGGCGGTGTAGAATATGACCCCCTCGCCTTCCATCGCTCCCCGGAGATCCCGACCACGGGCACGCGCTCGTGCAACGGTCTGCCGGTGCTGTTCCTTGCGGTCCAGTCGGCGGGGTGCCTTGGATGTGGTGGTGAATGCCATTTCAGGCGTCCTTCCCTGCGAGTTCCGCAACCTGCTTGATTCCGCGCATGGCGTTGGCAAAGTCGCCCACCTCGATCATTTTGCGGACAAGCTCCCGTGTGGCTGCCAGGGCCCATCCCCTGGTGAAGTCGCCGGACTCGTTCCCGATGGCCTCGATTTCCTTCACAGCGGCATCCAAAACCGCTTGTTCGTCAGCGTCGGGATAGGTGGTGCGGATAGCCTCCCGTATGTCCCGCTCGTCGTTGGCTTCCAGTATCCATTTCAAACACGCTTTGAGCGTGTCAGGGGATACGGTCTGCGGCGTCTTTTTCATGGCTGTAATGTCTCCTGCTTGAATGCTTGCGATATGACACCCGGCTTGGCGTCGGAAAGGGTGCGGTGCTGTAGCTTCCAGATGCGGTCCATTATGCCGTGTATGAAGTCGAATAAATCGGGGTCGTGGGCCAGGTGGTAATCCTCGGTCCGTGGGTTCATGTTCAGATTCATGCTGGTGCGTAGGACCAGACGCCAGGAGTCGTTATAGAACAGGGCAAACTTTGCATGACAATGGGCAACCCGGATTGCCTCCGCTCCGAAGTCCTGCCGGATGGCGGCGGCGGCCTCGGGGTCACGGCGGACAAAGGTCATATCCACCAGCCAGCGAATGGCCGTCAACTCCCCCCGCTGCTTCATGGCCGCCAGTTCCAATGCCTCCTTGCGGTTGGCTGTCCAGGTGCTGAAGTCCATGGCGGCCGGACCGGTCTTTTTCAGGACCGCTTTCAACAGGTCCAGCATGGAGAATTGCCCCTTCGTGTACCCGTAGACCTCCATGTCATGGGTCAATGGCTGTACTGCAACCTCGGCGGATTCCTTGCGCCATAACAGGAGCTTTTCCAGCTTCATGTCACGGCGGACCGGGCGGACGTGCTGGATCGGGCCGGTAAGGTCATCCAAGCGGACGGTTTTGACCGCGCTCTTGGCTAGGATGGGGTTTTCGGGGGGTGTGGTTAAGGTTTGCATGGGTCACTATGTTGTTTTTGATGGTGTCGGAGAGTAAGGAACCCCGTCGAAAAAGGCGTCAGATGGAGCCAATAGGGGGGTCGTTTGGGGGTCGTTTGTCACAGATGTAACAGGTTTTGAAACTGCTCTAGGGAAACCTAAAAAAATTAGGTTTCCAATACGCCAATATAAAAGTCTGTTACATTTGTGACAGATCATCAAATCACCCTGTTTTTATTGACGTTTACGAATGACCGCACAATTCCGGTTTCCGTGCGTACCTGCTTGTAATCCGCCGATGGAATAAGCGACAGGAAGCGACGGACGAAGTTCCCTTTGCTCAACGGTCGGTAGCCGTTGTTGGTCATCCATTCCCGGTACTCGGTGAAGGCGTCATCAGCCGGAACATGACCGGTGCCGGGCACATATCCGGCATCCTGCACGAACATCAATTCATGGTCGCATGACCGGCGGTGTTCTGTTTTGAGTTTCAGACCTGCCGGGGTTTCCTCGACCCGGGTTGTCCTGGATAACCTCCGCCAGCCCGTACAAGGCCCATTGCAGGACGCCTGCAAGCTCGTTCTCGATGATCCGGGGTGCAAGTGTCGGATCGCGTTTATCGTCTGGAACCTGCACCGTGAAATGGATAATCCGCAACCGTTCCCAGATGGCGTCTGATTTGTCGATCAGGGTGGGCAACTGGTTACCGGCGCATATGAACCGGGCACGGCATGGTGCTGTAAACTTGTCGGACCCCTTGCGCTCGTACTCGATCAACCCGCCACTTATGCAATCCTTCAGCCGTCCTTCGATGCCGGCAAGCTCCCCATAGTGGGATTCCGTCCGAAAGTCGCCGCATAGGTTGACCTTGCAATCCGCCAGGGGCCAGGACTGGAACCGCTCGGCAATGGCGGTAATGTCCACGGCTGCGACGTTATGACGACCGATCATGGCGGTGAGTACGTTCAAGGCGGTGGTCTTCCCCTCGCGGCCGGATGCACCGTACAGGAAGAAAAACACTTCAAACGCGGTTGTATCGGCCATGCATAATCCGAACATCCGTTGAACCTGAGCGCGTTGATCGGGGTCCGGTAAGGCATATTCAAGGTAGTTGTGGAAGGTGGGACAGTCTGCGCCGGCATCGAAGTCAAACGGGAGGTAATCCAGGGCGAAGAAGTCGGGGCCAGCCGGGCGGCGGGTGGGTTCGTCCTTCCGTTGACCGGCAAGGAATCGTGCATGCTCCCATACGTTGATGACGGTGCCATTGAACGCCATTTCATTTGGTGCTGGGCGTCCGGTACGTTGGCCGGATTCCATGACCAGCCAGGCGGGGCGGTTTACGTCGTAAGGGATGCCACATAGGCTATAAGACGCCATATTCAAGGTTACACTCCCGGCATAACTTCGTGATGCAAAGGGGCGTAAATCCGGGTTTTTCTGCATCCAGGTAACAAGCAGTTCCTCGACGGCGGATTCCGGTAATTCGCTGTAACCGTGGATCTGGTCCATGTACCGGAACCAACGACCGCGCCAATGGCGGATGATGATGCCGGTATCGGCTAGGAATTGGCCTGCGGTGTCTGCGGGTGCTGGTGCTGGTTTCCTGCCTCCCTGTTTGCCGTTCTCCGGTGAAGTGGTTTTCCGTCGGTCAAACGGGATTGCGGGTGTGGTGCTGACGATAGACTCAATGGCCTCTTTACATGCTTTATGGTCACCTGCATGCATGG
>MHBQ01000156.1:6580-53083 GCA_001803315.1 Lentisphaerae bacterium RIFOXYC12_FULL_60_16 | reverse complement strand
TCGACTATATCGCCCTTCTCTGGCAGGTCTGGCAGTTGGATGATTCGGACTTCGGCTGGTGGATTCAACCCATGTAACAGGGCGGCAACGGTGGCGGCATACTCGGTGCCGGGCTTGTCGTTGTCCGGCATGATGATGACCTCACGGCCGGCAAGGGGTGTCCGGTCGGTCTTGTGTGCGGCCTTCGATCCACCAGCGGAACAAATGGCGTTCAAACCGATTTCCCGCGCCTTATCGGTGGCTTTCTCACCTTCGCACACATACACCGGGCCGATGGGGTCGATTTCATCCTGCCGATACAGCGGCCAAGGTGTTGACGGTCCGCCATTCGACCAGGCGGTCCCGGTGAAGTGGAACTGACGGAATGTTTTACCATCGGAACCAGGAACCGCATAACGTCCAACGGCTGCAAAGTCACGGCCGGCGCGTGGGTATAGGTACAGGCATTCCGGCGTGGTCCCGGTTGGTGTACAGGACAGGAATGCTTCACGAGCGGTTGACCATGTCTGGCGGTTGGGTTTGGTGTTGGGGTGTTCGTTCTCTGACATTCCCACCATCTGGAAGATGCGCTTGCGGTGGTCTGCGCCGGCTGGGCCTTGGTGCATGACGCATGTGTATTTACCATCACGATCAATCGACAGGTGGTCGCCGCTCTTGTCGTGGCCGTCTGCCGCGCAAGCTGGGCACCTGGCCGTGGTGGTGCCGTCCGGCTGCTGTTTCACGTTTTCAAGGCGGGATTCGTCGATCATGTCATCACCTGCATGATGGTGGCGAGGATCAGTAGGATGACGGCCATAATCAGCATGCGGCCGGGGGTCATGTGCCCATCCTCGGTATGGTTGCGGTGGCCTCCAACGCCTTCACCATGTCCGCCTCTGAAATAAGCAGGCAGCGGGGTGTTGGTCTGAATGCCCGGATTCGCCCTGCCCCTATCCATTCTCGAAGTGTCCGGGCTGATATGCCCAGGAGCTTGGCAGCGGTATCAACCCGGTGAAGCTGGGGCATGGATTTAACACTCACGGCTGGCCTCATCCTTGAACATTTCGGGAAAGGCGAATTCCGGATTTATACACAGAACGCCAGCCCATTTATGCGCCTCGGCGGGTTTAGGCAGATAGCGCCCGCGCTCAATATCAAATATCCGCTGTTCGGAGATGCCGATATTTTCACCAAGCTCAATGGCAGACAAACCGGCCGCCAATCGTGCTGTCTTTAGATGCATTCGCCTCATATCGCCCCCTGTTGTTTTTGTTATCAAGCTTACAGCCGTATGCATCTTTTCAAAATTATCAGGGCACAAAAAAAGCGGCCCAGCATGATGCCGGACCGCATAAACATTGAACGCTATGGGGGTTTGTTGCGATTATCTCGTGTCGTGTTTCTCCAAATTTAGGGGCCGGCGCGGGTGGGCTGTTATTCTATAACCCTTCCTGCAAACGTCGTCGTTTTCGTTCAAGTCTTCTTTGTCGAAGCATTCTTCGCTTGTCATGGCTTTGATTTCTTCGGCCGCGTCGTCTTCGTTCCATTTGTTAGCGTGTTGTACCCCATCCAGCGCAATTGACTTCCGCTTCGTCAACCCGTCCACATAGTCTGCAAGCTCGGGGTGCCTTTCCAAGGCGTCTTTGTAAATTTGTCGGCATCGTTCGCCGGTGTAGGTTTTTCCAGCCTTCCCCTTACGCCTGAAATCTTCGGCAACTTCTCGAAACGATGGGCGTCGCCCGCGGGCATTGCGGTTTAATCGCAAGTTCACAATTTGCCGGGCGTCTGGGGCCAGGGCACGCAAGGCGTTGCCAATAGGTCCGACCGGCATTGCACCGGGTGACAAAACAAGGTTATTGCGTAGCACGTCGCCGGCCATTTGTTCAGACTTTTTGCGTCTCTGTTTTTCGCGCCCGTGTTCCCATTCTAGGACGCGGTTCACTCGACTCAACCGGCGTTCTCTGGATGCCGCATGGAGCCCGTCCCCGTCACGATACCCTATGCCTCCCTGATCCCTGTATTCTTTCCAGTCCTGGAAACGGGCAAGCAACAATTCGTATTCCATTCCCTCGACCGGGGTCCGCTTACGGTCTGTCAGTTCTCCCATGCGGTGAAAGTCGAGCGGTGTTAGTCGTTTAGAAGTCGGTTTTATCTTGGTTTTTCGACTCGTCTTCATGTCTTCGTTCTCCTATCAGAACGCCCACGGGTGCCGGGATAGGCCGGACACCCGCAGGACTCCCCGGCGGTGTACGGCCGCCGGGTAAATCATCCGTCTTATGCTGACTTGAACTGAAACACGTTACCCTCAATTGCTGGCCGGATCGCCCAATACTTGGCGGCATCGGTCGGTGTGACTAGTGCCCGGTAATGACTATAAAGCTGACTGGTGTCGTTGTGGTGCCCTAACTGCATGGCCGTTTTGCCGGCGTCCCCGTATTTCACCAGGTGGTGGCTGGCGTAGGAATGCCGCATCGCGTTATGTGTCCATGCAACCTTTGCCTGCTTTTTGACTGAATCCAACTGACTCCGCCAGTGTTTCCCCGATGAGGCAACAGGGCCGGACTTTTTGCGGTACGGTATCAACCATGCCAGCAGGTTGTCCTCAATGGTAACGTGCCGGGTTCTGCGCTTCTTGGCAACGGCCGCCTGAACTGTGATAAGGCGTTGGTCCAGGTCAATATCCTTCCAGTCCTGCCCTTCAATCTCGGAAGTCCGTAAACCGGCAAAGAAACCGATTGCCAGGGATGGCACCATAAGCGGCTCAACCTCCACGGCGGCCGCCATGACCTTCTGAACCTCGTCAGGCTTCATGCAGGTGGGCATCCGCTCGTCCTCGCTCGGCTTACGGCGTAGGCGGCGCATCCTGAAAGGGTTTTCAGCCCCATAACATCCCTGGTCAATGGCGTAGTTAAACAACCCATGCGCTACCACCCGGTAATGCAGCCGGGTAAGGGGTCCAGCGTCAATCTGGCGGACCCATTTGTCGGCATCGTCGCTTGTGATTGTGGCAACCTGCCTGTCACCGAATAACGCGGAAAACTTTGCCAGGCGAAGCCGTATGTCCTTCACCGTCCGGGGGCGGCGTTTGTTTTCTTCGGCATCGCGGATGAATTCCTCGACCAGTTCCGCAACCGTCCGGCTCTTTCCCTCTGCCGGCCGGTGCTTGACGTAGAAGTCTACGGCATCAGGTAACGTACCCCCCACCCTGCCCAGCTTCTCCCGACAGGCAACATATTCGTCAATCGCGGTTTCGAGAGGCGACAGCTTCGGCAAACCGGGCACCTTATCCAGCTTCTCCCTGGCGCGTATGGCGTCCATCCGTTCGTTATCGGATTGCTGGAATGCCGCCCGCCCTTGGGCTGCCAGTTGGGTCCGTTGCTGGTGTAACCAGTTTTCGGCGGCCGCTTTGGTATCGAATGAACGCATTATGCGTTGCGCATTGACCCGGCCGAAATCTGCCTGCCAGGCGGTGCTTTTAGCGCCGGTCTTATCGAGCCAGGTACGCTCCCGAATGCACCCCCGCACCTTGCGCTTGTCAGCCCGCTTCGGTTTCTTTACATTGTCCGCCATGTGCATGTCCTCCAATAACAACGAAAACATGGTAACAAAGAGGTTACATGCATACAACAGGTATTTTACGGTATTCCAGAATCAACGGAATACCCTTTATTTATAGGCGTTCGGAGGGGTGGCAGAGTGGCCGAATGCGGCGGTCTTGAAAACCGTTGATCCGAAAGGGTCCGGGGGTTCGAATCCCTCCCCCTCCGCCAGATACGGCACCATGTGGAACTATGGCGACTCCCACGTTTCGGAGTGTATGTAACCGGAGATAAGGCGGGTACGGGCGGGAAGAACCTCGGCTGGCCTTCCGATGGCAATGACCGCTACCGGCAGTACCGGTTCGGGTAATTTTAGAAGTTCACGCAAAAGCGTCACACGGTCTTCACGTGGGTGAACACCAAGCCAGCATGCACCGAAGCCGAGCATGGAGGCTGCCAGCAGGATGTTTTGGATGGCGGCTGAACAATCCTGAATCAGATAACTCAACTCGCCACCATGCGCGACTCGCATATCGCCGCAAACCGCCAAACCGAGGGCAGCATCGGCCAGCATCTTGCCGTTCGGTAATCCGGCTGCAATTTTCCGGCGGAGTCTGGTCGAGCGGAGTACGATGAACCGCCAGGGATCCTTGGCGCATGCGGATGGTGCGGACATGCCCGCCTCGAGCAGATCATTAATCGCCCCCTCATCCACGGGTTCCCCCGTGTATTTCCGGATGCTACGTCTTGAAAATATCGGCATCAGCGTGGGGTTCATTTGTCGTCTCCGGTTTGATGATCGGTCGCCGGGACATCATTTGACAATCCGGATAATTCATGGATGCAGGTTAGCAGGGAACGGACATCAAAGGGTTTCTGTATGAATCCAGCATAGTGAACGCCTGGCATTTGCCCGGTCGCATTCCCTTCGTTGAGCCCACTGGTCAGTAATACGGGTAATTTCGGCCATTGCTTATGCAATTGCCCAACGCAGGAAACCGACGGTCTGCCAGCCATGAACACATCCAGGATGACAAGATCCGGTATCCAGGAATCATCCTCCAACAAGGCCAACAGCGCTGACTCGTCCACTACCAGCTTTACGGAATAACCGTTCCGTTCCAACACCTCGCGCAAGACAGACCGGATAATTTCATCATCATCCATAACCAGTATCCGGTTCTGGCCCAGCCTGGCTCCCGGCACCACTGTCGGATGCGCTGCCATTTCAGTCCGTTTCAGGGTTCCCGGTGGAAAGTAAACCCGGAATGAGGTGCCAACCCCTACCTGACTCGTGAGGCGAATCGTTCCGTGGTGGGCCTTTACGATACCAAGTACAGCGGCTAATCCAAGCCCATGCCCGGTCTTCTTGGTTGTGAAGAAGGGATCAAATATACGCTGCTGAATATCCGGGGACATGCCACAACCGGTGTCCGTAACCTCGAAATACACATAGTCACCCGGGGTTAAGGCATGGATCAGGGATTCCGATCCATGCCGGGAAACAGCTTCCATGCCGGTACGTATGGTAATGGTCCCGTCTTTCCCTGAAAGGGCGTCTGCGGCATTGGTGATCAGGTTCATAACCACCTGCCGAACCTGAGTGGCATCACCATCGATCATCGGCAAAGAGTCGCGCAGTTGATAGTCAAGCCGAACGGCAGAAGGAATGGATACCTCAAGAAACCGGGCCATTTCCTGCACCAGCGAGTTGACATCCAACGGCTCAAATACAGCCGAAACTTTGCCTGCATAGGTCAGCATCTGACCGGTCAATTCAGAGGCACGCAAGGCCGTCATTTCGATTTGTTTTATGCGTTTCCATGTGGGAGATTCCGGCACGACGTCCATCAGGGCGAGTTCGGTGTTTCCCAGTATACCCATGAGCAGGTTGTTGAAATCATGTGCAATACCCCCCGACAAGGTTCCAAGGCTTTCCAGTTTCTGAACTTGCTGCATCTTTTGGTGAAAACGAAGGCGTTCACTCTCGGCGTGTTTTTGGTCGGTGATATCGCGTGATATCCCGAAGGTGCCGATGATTTTTCCATCCGGGGCTCGCAAAGGTACCTTGCTGGTTGAAACCCAGGCTTCCAGACCATCCGGCCATGTCTCTTTTTCTTCTTTATTGAGAACGGGGCGCCCCGTCTGAAGTATAGCCTGCTCGTCCGCCAACGCCTGTAAAGCGTGTTCATCGGAAAAGAAATCATAATCGGTTTTCCCGATCACCTCCTGCATCTCATGAAGTCCCAATCGCCTTAATAGAGTCCGACTCAGGCGGATAAATCGGCTTTTCTCATCCTTGAAATATATATGATCCGGTGTCGCCTCCATCAAGGTATCCATAAGCCGCCGTTCTTCATTACGTGCGGCAATGGTTTCAATCCGGTCGAGGCTGCGGACACATACCTCCCCCACTATTTCAAGGACCGATATCAATTCATCATCAATCCGAAAAGGAAATGCTTCGACATTCCAGAGGAGTACGCATCCCGACTGTCCGTTGTCTGATGAAAACGGCAATACGATAAGATTGACCATGTCGGACATAACCGATCCGTCCAACGAAGGCACCACCCGTCTGATATGCACCATCTCACCCTGTTTTAAGCGATTGATAATGGTTGCATCCGACAGAACGGAATCAATCACGGCGGTTCCAAAGGTATCCCCCCTGCCCGACCATTGGTATGGTCCGGACAGGACGGGAGAAGGCAAGACCGTCAGGGAACGTATCATGGCCATGCCGTCAACGGCGATGGCATGTGCCATGGCCTCCATTTCATGGTTCATCACATCGGTGGCGACACTCGCCGTGGATTCACCAAGCCGAACCATCATGCGGGTGGTCTGGGTATATAAACGCAGGCGGGTTTGCATGCCGTCCCGAACTTCTCCATGTGACACCCATCCGGCGATAACCCGACCTGCCAGTGCCAATAATTCGACCAGTTCAGGTTCCCAGGCACAGGCCGTCCTGACCCGGTCGATACCCAGAAATCCCAAACACCCTTGTGGCGTCATAAGCGGGACTCCGAGAAAGGATTGCACGTTACAAGCGGCAAAAGACCTACCTTCCAGGCTGTCGGGATGAGCAAAGGTATCGATTCTTGCAAGCACCACGGAATGTCCCCGCTTGATATCGGTAACCACCTTGGGGAAAGCACCCGGTTCATCGGTGGGAAGATGAACGGACCTGCGACGGATCCCCGATGCGGTCCATTGGCAAAATATCCGGTGTCCACCCTCGGATTCTCCGAACCGGCAGAGAAACCCCCTGTCACCCCCGAAGAAACGTGCAAGCGATTCAAGATTGGAGCGGATGACCGCCGTTCCATCATCCGGCTGCACCGACACCAAACCGGCCGCCATGCGCGTGACAATCCGCTCCAGCTCCGTTTGCCGGGCCAGCTTACGTTCAACTTCTTTCTGGCGGGTAATATCTTCAACCGCCAATTCATAATGCTGGGTTCGTCCATCGGAATCTCGCAATACACGGGCACTCATCCGGGTCCATATGCCAGCCCCGTCCATGCGTTGAAGTCGAACCTCCGTACCACGGAGATAGCCATATCGCTCCAACCGTTCCATCAATTGAACCGAGGGTGTTAAATGATGAAACAAGCGGTCGGCGGGAACGCCTTGCAACTGCACTTCCGACACCATGCCCAGCATGCGGATAAAATGCCGGTTGGCGGATATCACGCATCCCTTGACGGACAAGCGACAGAGTCCGATCGGCGTGTTTTCATATAAATCCCGGTATTGCGTCTCGGAATGTTTCAACGTTTCGCTGATGGCCCGTTCTTCCGTCAAGTCCAGTCCGGAACTCAACACGTACCGCAATCGGCCTTCTTCATCCCGACATACCGTGCTTCGCCAGTGAATTAAACGGTCCCGTCCGGTCTTCGTGCGGATAAGATTCTCAGCGGAATTCATGGAGTCGGAAGTTGTGGTCAGCAGGGATTGAAACACCTTACGCACCTGGGCCCGTTGATCGGGAGGAATAAAAGATTCAAACCAATCCTGGCCGATGGTTTCCTCCGCTGAACATTCGAGAATTTCCGTCCCCTTGCGGTTGATCATCAGGACGTGGCCGGAATCATCCAGCGCCACCATGATAACAGCCGCAAGATCCAGGAATTGACGCATCTGATCCCGTTGATTCGCCAGATCTCGAAACATTTGTTTCTGCGCGGAAATGTCCGTAACCACGCCCAATACCGCAGGCTGTCCGCGAAAATCGATCAAGGATACGGCGATCACGGTATCGATCGGGCGACCCGCTTTTGTAATCACCCGGTATTCCTTGGGGGGAACAAATTCTCCCTGGGCATGGCTGGCTAATCCCTCCATCGCCAGTTGGCGAGAAGGTTCATCCAGCAGGCAGGTGAAGTCGAAATTGGTTGATAATACTTCAGAACGTTGATAACCGGTAACCAGTTCAACCTTCCGATTGCAATAGACCACCCGCCCCCCCTGATTGACGAACACCATGGAAGGCGATTCTTCCGCGAGACTATGAAACAAGGACAAATCCGGATCAATGAGTGGTTGATATTCAGGCGGCATAAAATTTAACTCAACGAAAGGTCAAGCATACGGAGCGGCATGAAGTAGTGTCAAAGGTAAATTGCTCAAACCTGCATAACTGCAAGACCTTCCCGTGTTCATTGAACGGCATGTATTCCAGGCCCGAATTGATAAGCACTTCATGATCGACTCCATGGGGATCATTTTATATCGATACGGGGCCTACCGTGGGTTTGGTGTATTTAAAAACTAAAAAGGTAACCGCCATGAAACTCGTTCGAATCTCAACCGTTGAAGGCAGGATTGCGTACGGTATTCCCCGGCCTGACGGGACCGCAATCATCTGTACCGGTGATTTTGAATCCGGATTCCAACCATCATCCAAGGCCATGCCGATCGCAACGTGCTTACCACCTTTGAGTCCACCCAATATCATTGGTATCGGATTAAATTACCGGCAACACGCACGGGAAACCAAGGCAACAATACCCGATAAACCGGTTGTATTCGCAAAACTTACCACAAGTGTAACCGGTCACAACCACCCCATCATCCTGCCGATGGTCACAGATCCGGATGGTGAAGTCGACTATGAATGCGAACTGGCCGTTATCATAGGAAAGACTGCACATAACACACCGGCATCGACCGCCCTGGACCATGTCTTTGGTTACACATGTGCAAATGATGTTTCTGCCCGTCAGTGGCAGAAGTTTGGCGGCAACGGACAATGGGTTCGGGGAAAGAGTTTTGATACGTTCTGCCCACTTGGCCCTTGGATCGTGACGGCGGATGAAATTCCGGACCCCCAGGCCTTACCCATCCGGACCCGTCTGAACGGCATGGTGATGCAGGAACACACCACGGCAGACATGATATTTACGGTTGCACAACTCATTCATTTCCTCAGCCAGGATACCACCCTGTTACCCGGAACAATAATCCTGACAGGAACACCGCAAGGTGTTGGTTTTGTGCGCCATCCACCGGTATGGCTGAAGGCCGGAGATTCGGTATCGGTGGAAATCGACGGCATCGGCACGTTGACAAACCCGGTGGTCAAATCATCTTAATCGAGTGCATTCCGGCTTTGTGCCCCGGACTCCGGTCGGGTGTTCGATTCCACAACCGGTAAACCTGCGGGGAGAAGACGATTCCGATACATCGGTTGCATGACGGCCCGTCGCTCAGGTTCCTGCGCGGCATAAACCGATGGTAAGACATGTCCTGGCACCGAACACGCGGGATCCGATCCGAGGGGATTCAAGGTGTAGATCCCGCCGTCCGGACACGTAATCTGCCCGATGTCACCGGCCACGTGGTCACGTAACCGTTCCGGGTTGATTTCAGAATTATTTGACAAACCTTGCAGCATGCCCGTCCACTCTTTTGCGGCATCAAGGAATCGGAGGTTGGCGATGCAGGTTTCTGCCGTTTCCTGGGTGGTTATATCCGTGCCGGGCGTAACGGGATTCTCGGGGGGGATACGACGGTATAGCGGAATGAAACGACATCCCGTCAACCGGGACCCATCGGAAAACCAGAGTCGAAATCCAGTCGGTGACTGATCCATGGTGGCCGTCACAGACTCTGCCGTTACCATCAGGATGTCCTGAAGTCGTATGCCGGCATACCGACGCAAATGTCCGGAGAGTACTGCCTGCACTCGGTATTGACGGTACAAACCCCATAACTGGCTGCGATGCGCCGTGGGTATATTCAACCAGCTTTCAGGCTCATCAAGCCGCTCAACAAACAGCGGGTGATGACTCACCATAACCGGCTTGCAGGCATCCCAGCGAGTCTGCAGCAATTCCTTTTCAATCCATGCCAGATGGTTATCCGTTTCAACGGGAATTGGCATCTTGAATAAATCGCTGTGGATTCCAATGAACCGGAATCCGTTGTGGGTGAACGAAAAGGTTTCACTGCCGATCAGACTGCGGAATTGATCCATGGCATCATTGCGCAATTTAAGCGTGACGTCGCGCTCACCCGGAACCGCATACAGGCGGACCCGGCAGGTTGCACGTACGGCGTTGAAGGATGCAAATGACACATCATCGGGACGATGTACGAGGTCGCCACATACGATGGCAAAAGCCGGCGCCAGCAGGTTGACTTGTTTCACCGCCTGGAAAAAGGAAGCCATGTCGGCGGAAATCGACGTCATGCCGATCTGTGGATCCGACAGTTGCGCCCAGCAAAACGGGTCGTGGCTTTCCGCCCGGCCTATCAATGTGACCGCAAGAACCCATGCCTGCCATAGTCGGGGTTTCCATGATGCAGCACGTATTTTCATAAACGTCACCACCTATACCGAAAGCAAACCTCATACGCCAACTCGATTTCGACAGGATAATCCATTCATCGACGGCAAAATTGGCGGATAATGGGCGGCAATTTCCACGCAACATGGTCATTTAATGCTGTACTTTTCACGTTTTAAGCACATAATACTGGTATATTTTATGAAAGTTTTTGCTGCCGGTGGAGGTGTTCTGCAGGGGAGCAGTACACGGTATTAAAGAACGACAGCATGAAATCATGAATCGGGAATCATAGGATTCCCGGTCGGGTAATTTTTCCCTACTGATGGTTCTGATTCGGACCTTTAGGTCCAAGATGGAGTCGCAAGCAACATGAAGAAAACCAGTCCAAAATCGCCAAAACGTACTGCCACCGCTTCTCGTAAAGCACCGGTTGCCGCCGTTAATTGGTTTGAGAATACGGTTGAGCGTTGTGTGGTATATGCCGAATCGGCCAAGAAACTGGGACGACGAATCGTGGGTTTAATGTGTTCCTATACCCCGCGTGAAATCATCACGGCCTCTGGCGCCATACCGATTTGTTTATGTGGAGGCACGGAAAACGCAGTCCCACGTAAAACCGCTTCACTCCCCACATCGTTGTGTCCCCTGGTGAAGGCTACCTACACCTTCTGTGTCGATCCTTCCAATATCCTGATGGAACTATCGGATGTCATTGTTGCCGAGACTACACTGGATGCAAAAAAGGATGTTTACGATCTGATGGGACATCAATACCCGGTCTATCTCCTGGAACTCCCCCATCAGTCGGATCATGCGGAAGCCTTCCAACATTGGGTCATGGAATTGCGCAAGCTGAAAACCGTGCTGGAACAACGTTTTCACACCACCATAACCCGCCAGAGACTTCGCTGGGCGCTTCGGGAAATGAACCGGGAACGCGAACTCATACGAACCATGCGGACCTTGATGAAGAACAAGACCCCCCCCATGACCGGGCGTGAATTAATCAACATGCAACATCTTATCGCCTGCATGCCGGGCGATTGGGACCGGTATGAAGCCGCTATACGCACCTTGCGAAAACGGACACCCCACCCCTCCCTCGCTGGCCGGGTTCGGGTTCTGCTGATTGGCGCTCCGCTTCCCCGCGTCACAATCCGTATGATCGATATCGTCGAATCACGGGGGGGAGTGGTTGTATGCCACGAAAATTGCACCGACTTACGCCCGCTCACCAACGACATTGATGCGTCTGCGGATGACCCCATCGTTGTCATTGCGCAACAGTATTTTCATCGTCCCTGTTCCGGTATGACTCCAACCGATCCGGATCCTGCACGCATTGACGCTCTCGCGCGTGAATATGCCGCGGATTGTGTCATTGACTATGTCTGGACCGAATGCAAGTCATGCTGCACAACGGGATCCACGATGAAAACCCTGGTTGAAAAAGATATGGGTCTGCCCTATTTACGGATTGAAACGGATTTCTCCATCAAGGATATCGCACATGTCCGGGACACGATGGATGCCTTTCTGAAGGGGGTCTCGCCTCGACGCGCCAAACGTTCCTGATGGCATTCTCGGTGAAAAGAGAATCACGAATTGACAGGGATGCCTCCCGGATGTTATGAGTTTCGGCGTTTTGCAGGCCGTGCATCCCGTGGGGGTATAGCTCAGTTGGTAGAGCGTCTGAATGGCATTCAGAAGGTCAGGGGTTCAACTCCCCTTACCTCCACCAAATAAAACCGACCCATCCCGTCCATTACCCCACATTCTCACCGTTTTGGATCAGATTCATGAATTCTGCCCGTGTACGGGCATCATCATGAAAACTCCCCAGCACCGAGGACGTTGTCATGATCGAATTCTGCTTCTCCACACCGCGCATCATCATGCACAAATGGCGGCACTCCATAACAACCCCCACGCCTTCTGCGTTCACGGCACGACGGATCTCATCCGCCAACTGGGCTGTCAAACGCTCCTGGATTTGCAAACGTCGCGCAAAACAATCGACCAGTCGCGCAATCTTGCTGACACCCAGAACTTTCTTGCTGGCAATATACCCGACATGGCATCGACCATAAAACGGTAACAGATGATGCTCACATAAACTGTAGACTTCAATGTTACGCACAATGATCATGTTATTGGCGTGCGAACGGAACACGGCCCCGTTAATCACCCGCCGTGGGTTCTGGTTTACGCCACCGGTCAGGAATAAGAGCGATTCCGCCACCCGTTGAGGGGTTTTATGGAGTCCTTCGCGCGTTATATCCTCCCCCAACGCCTGCAATAATTGGCGGACCAATAACGCCACCCGTCTTTTTTGATTTTCGGGACGCATGATCACCCTCCCCATATCTACACCCGAACCACTCTACGGGGTGTTGCGTTCCATCTCAACTACAACCTGCTTGGAAACCAGAGGATTCATTGCTAGGGTGGTAGCAGGAGGATGTTCAATGATACGCAAAGCATTCGTCATGCAGGTATACGCGGGACAGGAATCTGATTACGAAAAGCGGCACAACCCGATCTGGCAGGAATTGGAATCAACCTTGAAAGCCCATGGCGCACACCGGTATTCCATTTTTCTTCATCCGGAAACCCGGCAACTCTTCGGGTACGTTGAGATCGAGGATGAGAACCGCTGGAACGCCATCGCGTCGACAGCAATCTGCCGGAAATGGTGGATACACATGAAACCACTGATGGAAACCCATGCAGATGCCAGTCCGGTTTCCCTTGCGTTGCGTGAAGTGTTCCACATGGATTAAACGCCGTCAGGTCCACACGACCGGTCCGGTGAGGGTTGCACATGGCGGCCACGAAGCTCCTGCCAGACATCCCGGCAAAGCAAAATACTGGCTAAAACGTAAACGGTGATTCCCGCCCCGATCGTAACGGACAGGCTGAACAACTGCCAGGCCTTGTCACCCCATGGCCACAAGGAGGCAGGGTGCTGTAACCCGTCCCCGACAAGGGCAATAACCACCCCCATGATAATACCCGCCACCAACATACGGGACAGGCTCCGTCCGACCAACCCAAACCCATCATGCCCGACACGACGCAGGACGATAACGGCCAGCAGGACTGATTCGATTCCGGCGGTTAAAGTCGTAGCGGCAGCCAGTCCGGCATGACGATAACCATCCGGCCACGTGATGATAAACAACAGGTTCAACACGAAGTTCAACCCGACCATGCGCAAACCGATCCGGATCGGGGTGACCGGGTCTTTCATGGCGTAAAAAACCGGATGCCACAATTTATTCATGCCGAAACACACAATACCGGGAGCGTACCACAGCAGGGCCCGGGCGGATTGAATGGTGGATTCAGCATCAAACCGGGCACCCTTCCATTCATACAGCAACCGGATAACCGGTTCTGCCAGGACCGTGAGACCGATGGACGCCGGGAGTGCAAAAAAGACCATGACCCGAATGGCTTGTTGGAGCGTGATCCGCAGTGCCGGCAGATCGGAACGGGCAACATGGTGTGAAAAGGCCGGCAGCAGGACCGTTCCCATTGACGTTCCAAACAAACCGAGCGGCAGATAGACGATCAATTCGGCAAAGGATAATGCTGCCGGAGCCCAGGGTGCCACCCAAAGAGCCAGAACCCCATCAATCAGGACGTTGAGTTGGTAAGCACCCATACCCACGGCAACAGGCCCCATGAGCATCAGCACCTTGTGCAACCGCGCATCCCCCCACAAGGGGCGAGGCCAGGACAGATTGAAACCCACGGCTTTCAAGGCAGGATATTGGATCATCAATTGTATGATCCCTGCCGACAGGATTCCCCAAGCAACCGCTCGGATCCGTATTTCGGGTGCAGGGTCAATCCAGGGACAAATACCGATCAATACGGCAATCCAAATCAGATTCAGGAGAACCGGCGTAAAAGCGGGAACGCCAAATCGATGGTTTGAATTTAGAACTGCCATGCACAGGGCCACCAGGCAGATAAACACCCCATAGGGCAACATGATCTGCAGGAGTGGAATAACAGCCGCTGTCCGGATTCCAGGCTGTCCGTGACGCATATACAACTCACAGACCCCCATCCCCACCCCGGTGATCAAAAGCAGCACTCCCGTCACGAGAATCATGACCCGTGCCGCCAAAACGTTAGCCTCCCGGCTTCCCTCCTTGTGAAGCACTTCGGCATAAACGGGTATCAAGGCGGCGGATAAAGCACCCTCCCCAAACAAACGTCTGAAAAGGTTGGGTATGCGAAAGGCAACGACAAAAGCCGAATGAAACAGGCTCGTCCCAAAAAGCGCACCCATAAGGATCTGGCGTACCACGCCCAGAATACGGCTTAGCAGTGTCAAACCGCCAACCAGGGCGGCGAAACGAACCGTACCATTTGACTTCATGTGATCCCTGTCTTCAACGCTATCCAAGGAAATTCGCATCTCGGGATTGAAGGTGCGCAAGAACGGCACCCACCACCTGATCGGGATGAATGCGATGCAGCACATCCCGTGCTTGAACCGATTGACGTGCGATTTTCCGGTCCACCTGGACCCCCGGAGGTTGTATCACCACATGGCCATTACCGAGGGGACCGGTCCGGACAGGATCCGTTATGCCGAACAGGGCAACCAACCGGCACCCGACAGCAGCTGCCAGATGCATGCCGCCACTGTCGTTGGCAACAACAACCCGGCACCGTCCCAACACAGCGGCCAGATCAATCAGTGTGGTTTTACCGGCCAGATTCAATGCCCGCGGTCCGATACCCGTGGCAATCTGGCCGCATAACATGGATTCTGCAACGGTTCCCAGCAGTAGCAGGGAGGCGTTCGTCCGATGAATGAGTTGCCGTCCGGCATCGATGAAAGATTCCGCCGGCCAACGCTTGGAGGGTCCACGCGCGGCTCCGGGAATCATGCCGATCCAATGATTGCTCCCCCGCATCCATTCAGACGCCCGCGTAACGGCATGCGCTGGAATATGCAAACGCGGAAGCAATAAAGGGTCTCGGGGCATATCGAGTCCCATAATGTGAAAATATTCGTACGCCTGATGCATGCGAACCGGTGGCAAATCCACCACGTGGGTAAACATGATGCTCCTGAAATGACCACGAACACCACGTCGGAGCGGAATCCCGGCCAAAAACGGTATCCAGGCAGAACGAAATGAATTGGGAAGAATAAACGCCCGGACATAACGACGTTGACGCAACCGTAGGGCACTTCGAACCTGCCCGATCAGACCCGCTTCCATCACAACCTGATCCAGCCCGGGATCCACCAGGGACCAGAACGACGTCATGGCCGGTTTGATCAACAGGGTTACCGGTGAATCCGGATAGGACGTTCGATAGGCGGTCAATGCCGGAAGTGTCATGACGGCATCACCCAGCCAATTTACCGAACTGATAAGCAGCGGGCCGTTCATGGTTGATCAACCTCTCATAACGCCGGCTTCAAACCCGGGAGAACCGTATCGGTACGAAAACAAATCCGGTTGATGCAGGCCCTGAAATCCTCTGCTCCACTCAATAATTCGATATCAACGCGCAAATAATAAACCCGGACATCCAGCCGGTCCAGCTTCGGGAAACGGACCGCATCCTTTTCCGTCGTTACGATGGCATCCGCCCCGCGTTGACGCGCATAGTTAATCAGGTCGATCACTTCCTGCTGACTGTAGCGATGATGATCGGCGAATCGGATGCGGGATAACAATCGTCCACCCATGCGTTGGATTTCACGCTCAAAGCCGGTTGGAACGGCAATTCCCGAAACCGCAACGACGCGCTTGCCTTTCAGCCACTCCAATTCACGACGCCCCTGTCCGAACACATCCTGAAGGTGATTCGGTTTATGACGGCATTCGATCAATTCGGCACGGGGATTCATATGGCGCAAACGCACCTTGAGGGCCTCGTTCCCACCGCGTTCGGATTTGGTTATCAATATTACATCGGCACGGCGGATATTGGAAACCGGTTCGCGAAGCAACCCCCGGGGAAGAACCCGTTCGTTACCAAACGGATTGGTGCGGTCCACCAGCACCACCTGGACGCGAGGGCGCAGCGCCAGGTATTGGAACCCATCATCGAGAATCAAAGTGTCTGATCCAAAGCGGTTAATGGCATAGCGACCGCTTTTGACACGGTCTTTGTCAACCAAAACGGCAACCTCCGGAAGATTGGATGCCAGCATGTACGGTTCATCCCCGCTCATGGCGGAATCCAGCAGCAACTGCCTTCCATCCGAAACCACACGGGGGGGCCGACGCCATTCACGGAACAAGAGACGGTCCAGCATGCGCTGACTCCAGACCGGTTCAGCTTTCTTGTAACCCCGGCTTAAAATGGCTACCTTGCGGCCCGCAAACTGAAGTTCACGGGCAAACAACTCAACCACCGGCGTCTTGCCCGTGCCCCCTACCGTAAGGTTCCCGACACTGATCACCTGGCAGCCAAGTGTGTGATGACGTAAGATACCCCGATTATAGAGATAATGCCGTGCCTGGATGATCAGCCGATATAGATGGGAAAGCTGGCTGAGACATAGCAAAAGCACCCGAACCCTGAACGCACGGTTCCGGGACGAACCTTTCCGTTGAATCAATACCACCAGGTACCGTTCAATACGTTCCAATTGTTGTTGCCACATGATTCCTGCTTCGCCTTCTTCACGGTTACAAACCGAACGTCAGAAACATACACATGCCGGTATCCTAGATGGCACCCGTCAGCTTGTCGAGCGGCGGCTTCCTCGACTGCGGTTTTGACAGTACCCCGGCCGGAGGCTATCATCACGGGGTTCAATCGGATGAAGGATTCGCACCACGTTCTCCGCATGTGCCAAACCTGAAGTTTCGAGGGATGAATCGTTATGGTTCCAGATTGCCATATTCACACTTATTTATGCCACCATGCCATCGGGCATCCACGGGATTACCGCGAAACTGCCCGCCGCAACGGCATCCCGGAAATCTGCCTGGCCGATCATATGCCGGCCCCGGACGGTTACGATCCTGATAATCGCATGAGCCCCGACGACTACCCCACCTACCGGGCCATGTTCAACGAACTGATGGCAACATCACATTCCGTACCGGTCCGCTTCGGCATTGAAGCGGATTACTATCCGGGATGCGAATCCCACCTCCGGGAATGGCTTCCCCGACAAAATTTTGACCTGATCATCGGCTCGGTTCATTACCTCGGCGCCTGGGGTTTTGACAATCCCCTGTATGCGGGGCAATGGGACCAGGTAAACCTGGTCGACACCTGGCGGCATTACTTCAAATTGATAGCCGGCATGGCCGACACCCGCTTATACGACATCGTCGGTCATCTGGATGTGACCAAGAAATTCGGCCATCAACCCGCACCCGATCAAACGGTTGCATTAGCGGAACCGGCGCTGGACCGTATTGCAGCGGCCGGTATGGCCATCGAGATCAACACCTCCGGGCTGCGCAAACCGGTTGGCGAAATGTACCCCGCGCTGCCCATACTCCACCGGGCCTATCAACGGGAGATTCCCATTGTCTTCGGATCCGACTCCCATGCACCAGAGGAGGTTGGTTTCGCCTTCAACCAGGCGGTGGCGTGTGCACGACAGGCCGGCTACCGGCACTATGTCCGTTACCAAAACCGTATCGCCACCCGCCATCCATTACCCGGCTGATTGTCGATTTACGGTACAAGATGCTGTGACACCGATAGCATCGGCAGCAAAACGGCGATGGCGATACCCAGCACAAAAATACCGACCATGAGGATCAGCAAGGGGGCGACAAGCCCCAGTCGGCGGGTTACATACCGGTCCCAGTCGGACGAACAACGGTCCGCCGCTGCATGAAGGCGTTCAGCAAGGCTGCCGGAGGCCTCCCCAATGGCAACGTACCCGACCACCAGGCCGCTCAACCCGGGAATCAATCGCAAGGATTCCGACAGGCGCAGTCCCTGTCGGACGGCCTGGGCGGCTACTTCCGATTTTTTCCCAACCCAGGTGTTACCGGTTGACTGCCCGGCCAGTGTCATGGCTTCTTCAACGGGGATGCCACCATGCAACAAAACACCCAGGGTACGGGCAAAACGGGTATTGACCAACAACCGCACCCCCCGTCGCGTCAACCAACCATCCAACCAGAAACGATCAAGCCGTAACCGCAGATCCGACGATTGGCGTACCATGCGGTATGCAGCGGTTCCCGCCACAACCGTTATCACCAAACCGATCCATCCCCAGTTACGTAATGCAGATCCGATCGCCATGACCCAGGCGGTATAGGTTGGAAGCGGTTGTCCGGACGGCAGGAGCATCCGGGTCCGCGGCAGGAGATATCCCAACTGAAGGACGGCCACGGCAATCCCCGCTACCAAGACCACGGCGGGGTAAAGCAGAGCCGATTTTACACGTTCCTGCAGGGATTCCTGCTGTTCAAGAAACCCGGCAAGTTCATGCAACATGCGGGGGAGATGGCCGGATTGTTCGGCAGCCTTCAAGGCGGTTTGTTCGTCCAGCCTGTCGAGTATGTGCCCGCGCACCAGGGCTGCGGAAAGCGGCACCCCTTCCCGCACCAGATCGGCAACGGCAATAATCCGTGACCGAACCGGTATAAAATCCGGCATTTCCTGCAGCACGTCAAAAGCCTTCAGCATCGGGAAACCACCGTTGAGCAGATCCGCAAGCGCCCGATACCAGTTTGCCCTTTGAAGCCTTGTCAGTCTTACCATGCGGCCGGTATATCCCAAGCGCTCAACCAGGATACCATCCTGGGCCAGTGATGACCGTGCCTGCTTGGGATTTTCCGCCTCAACAAAACCATGACAGGAACGCCCGGTCGCATCCAACCCCGCATATTCAAACGTACGCATAACGTTCCGGGGTTGCCCCGGTTCACCCGGCCAACACCGCCAGCAACTCCGCCGGCGAGGTCAGCCCAAGCGATACCTTTCGTAGTCCATCCTCCCGCAAGGTCATGTCCCGGTAGGAGGTTGAACCATCCCGCACACCGGCAACGGTTATGGATTCACGGCGGATGTATTCCTGCATGGCAGGATCCACCAGGAGCAGTTCAAAAATCCCCGTTCGCCCACGATATCCCTCCAGGCAACGATCACACCCTGATGCGTTCCATACCGAACGATCAACCGGCATTGATCCGGCATAGCGTGCGCGGAACCTCCGCCATTCGTCAGAAGGTTCAGACTCGTGGCGGCATGCCGGACACAGGCAACGCACCAACCGTTGCGCCAGTACGGCGCGAACCGAAGAAGCCAGCAAATACCGTTCGATCCCCATATCGACCAGTCGTACGAAGGCACCGGGAGCGTCTTGCGTGTGGAGTGTGGTCAGTACCAAATGCCCGGTCAGGGATGCCCGAATGGCGATTTCAGCGGTCTCGGAATCACGGATTTCACCAACCAGTATGACATCCGGATCCTGCCGCAGCAAATGGCGCAAGCCTGCGGCAAAGGTTAACCCGATTTTCGGCTTGACCTGCATTTGCCCGATATCCGGCAACTGATATTCAACGGGATCCTCAATGGTCAGGATATTCCGGCGCATGGCATCCATCCCGTCAAGAGCGGCATACAACGTGGTCGTTTTACCCGAACCCGTGGGACCACACACGATGACCACGCCGTGGGGGGCCCGCACCGCCGATTTAAACTGCTGGCAGAGTCCCTCATCCATGCCCAGGGAGGTCAAGGGCATCCACGCCGCATCACGGTTCAACAAACGAAGGACCACACGTTCCCCTTCGGCCACGGGAATAGTCGAGACCCGGATATCGATCTCCCGATCCCCCACCCTAACCCGTGCCATGCCATCCTGGGGCAGGCGCGTCTCGGCAATGTCCATGTGAGCCATGACCTTCAGCCGGGAAACCAAAGCCAATTCCATGGATTTCGGCGGGGATGCTTTCTCATACAATATGCCATCGATACGATAACGGATGCGAAGCCGTGTTTCAAACGGTTCAACATGCACATCAGAAGCTCCACCCTTGACCGCTTCGAGTAGAACCAGGTTGATGAATTGTGTCACCGGTGCCTGGTCGGTCAATTCCAACAAATCACTGGCACGTGATACCGGCAACAGAACCGGTTCGGAGGGTGAAGGAGACAGGCCATCAGCGAAACGAGCAGCCGAATGATCACCTTGATAATAACAGCGTTCGATGGCCTGGCGCACCATTTCCATTGGAGCGGCCAACGGTGTCAACCGCTGACCGAGCAAGATGGCCATGTCATCCTGGGCGTGTACGGCTGACGGATCGGCCAGGAGCAGATACAAGCGATTCGTCCGACGCACGGGAAGTGCCAGATTCCGCCTGGCCCATTCGACGGGAACCGATTGTACCAGAGCCGGATCCAACCAGGAATCATCCACCTGGTCCGACCATTCCACCCCGTACCGCTCTGCATCCGCTTGCGGATGAATCCTGGTCGATGCTTCACGGATCATGTGACACCGGTATTTCAGTCTTTTGCTGCCATTCTTTCATTACCGCATCAGACTGGGTGGGGTTGCTCACAATGCGCGGCGTGACAAAAATAAGCAGATTGGTCTTGTCCACGGACTCCTGACGATGGCGGAATAACCACCCAATGATGGGAATCGATCCGAGGATCGGCACACGACGCTCATCCATTTTCCGGTCGGTCCGGGTCAAACCGGCAATTATGATCATTTTTCCGTTTGGCACCGTGACCGTCGTGGAGACTTCACGACGCGCAATGGTCGGGGTCAGGGTATCCCCGGTCAAACCGGTGTCGATCACGGCCTCAATCACCGGATTCAGAACCATCCGGATTTCATCACCCGGAGGAATAACGTGCGGGGTTAATTTCAACTTAATCCCCACACTGGTACGTTCAATATTCTGGATCACATCACGTGATGCACCGGAACCACCCTCAATGGTTGACTTCAAAATCGGAATGTCGTTTACGATGCTCAAACTGGCGTCCAGATTATTTTGTGCTTCCAGGGCGGTTTCCGACAGAATGTGAAACCGTGTATCGCGCCGCACGGCATCCAAATTGATGATGGCGGGAAACGCAAGGGTGAGCTTGCCTTCAGCATCCAGCCGCGTGCCTTCCGCCACACCTACCGTGATTCCTGAGGGGAAGATTCCGTTTTGAATCTGGTTTAAAAGCCCTTCGGCATTGTCATTAAGCCGGTAACTCCCCTGGATGGCGGTATCCGACACGCGGGATGGCTGATTGACGGAAGCGGCCTCAATTCCAAAACGGAACCCGTCACTCGCGCTGATTTCAGCTATTACCACTTCGATATGAACCTGTTGTGGCGTCATATCCAATTGCTCGACGAGTCTTCGGACCACTTCATAATCACCCGGAAAGGCGCTGATCAGGAGCGCGTTGTTGGCAGGACTTGGCTCAATGATCACCCGTCTCCCCAACTCATTGGCTCCGGTAACCGTACCGGCCGGTACGGCCTGTCCAGCACCCGTCTGCACCCTGCCAAACAGGGCATTCAACTGCTTGGCGGCATCATCCGCAGAGAGATGCTTGAGAAAAATGGCATTCAGGCGACCTTGTCCGGCTGGAGCATCAACATCCATGTTCGCAATCAGACGACGCAATTCCGCCACTTCGGCACTCGAACCAACCAGCAACAGGCAGTTGGCATGCGGACTTGCCACCACCAGGGGACGACGGGATGTTTCATTTCCAACACCGGGAATCGCCGGCATGCGGTTGCGGGTTCGATCCGCCTCACCCGGTAACGCCGTCAGGGTCTGGTTCAGCACATCCGCAAGTTCAGCGGATCCGGCATATTGCAACGGCACCACTTCCGTCACACGCGATAAGCCGGCCCGATCCACCTCGGCGACAATCTGCTCAACCGCACGAAGACGATCCGCCGTGTCGGTAACGATCAAATGATTGGTTTCTTCGACGACGCCGATGGACGATGATTTTCCGCCGAACTGGGCATCGAGGGCCTTGCGCAACTGGGCAACCGGAACATGCTTCAGTTGAAAGATCTTGGTAACCAGTCCACCGGAGGGAAGCACCCCATCGGCACCGATTACCGTGCTTAACACACCGGCACGGTCCGGCAGCGGGACAATGCGGGCAATGGCGCCATCGTCGGCGATGGCGCATCCAGCCGACTCCAGAATACGGACAAACAGCGGATAGACCTCCTCGACGGTTACCCGGGGAGAAATCACGGTGATCCGACCCTTGACGGATTCATCCACAACAAACTTTCGGCCGGTTACATCCCCCACCAGTTTCACAAAGGTACGGACATCCACTTCATCGAAACTGAAATTAATGATCGTTCCATCGGATTGCGCATGCAAGCGGTCCGCATGCATGAACAGCAGGACGAAAAGTATTTTGTATATGGTCAGGCGCATGCGACTCCTGCCGGACACGCCGTCCGGCCTTATCGTATGATTCCACGTTCAGACGCCCGGACAAACTGGACCAGATGATCCACTTCCGGGCCTGTCAAATCCGACTGCTCAATGCCGGCCAGGGCTTCCGAAACTCCCAATGACTTCCGGTAAATCCAACGATAGGCTTCCTTGATGGCCCGTTGTGACGCTGCCGACACCCCGCGTCGTTGCAAGCCAACCGTATTGGGTCCGCGGACCTCCGCCGGATTCCCGTCCACCAGCATAAAGGGTGGGCAGTCCTGGGCAATTTTGGAACAACCGCCGATCATGCACATGCGTCCGATTCGTACAAACTGATGCACGGCGGCCAACCCCCCGACCACGGCCTGGTCTTCCACCACGACATGTCCGGCCAGCGTGGCGCAATTGGCCATGATCACCTGATCACCGACGAGCGATCCGTGCGCCACATGTGCATAGGCCATGAGTAGACATCCGGAGCCAATCCGCGTCACCTCGTTTTCAGCCGTTCCCGAGTTAATCGTCACATACTCACGGATCGTGGTTCCAGACCCAATTTCAACACTTGTTTTGGCGCCCCTATATTTCAAATCCTGCGTCTCGGTACCCAGACAGGCAAAGGGAAATATCCGGCAGCCGTCTCCCACGCGTGTCCATCCGTCCACCACGACATGCGACATCAGGCGTGCACCGCAGCCAATGGAAACATGGGGACCAATCACACAAAATGGACCGATCTCAACCGCATCGGCCAAAACGGCATCCGGATGCACAACGGCCGTTGGATGTATACTCATGAAGGACTTTGCTCCACCGCCAGCATGCACATCATCTCGGCCTCGGACGCAACCGAACCGTCCACCATGACCTTTGCCTTGAACCGGGCAACCTTGGAACGTAACTGTGTTATCTCGACTTCAATCCGCATCTGGTCACCGGGTTTCACGACCTTACGGAAACGGGCACCGTCAATGGCCATGAAATAGGGAACCCCGTGGCCTTCACCGGCCATACGGTTCAATAAAACGCCTGCAGTCTGAGCCATCGCCTCCAACTGAAGAACGCCCGGCATAACCGGTCGTTCAGGGAAATGTCCTTGAAAAAAAGGTTCATTAAACGTCACATTTTTCAAACCGACAATGCGCTTCGCGTCGTCACATTCCACGATGCGGTCAACCAGAAGCATGGGATAACGATGCGGCAACAACGCCATAATGGCTTCTATCTCAAGTGCAGGCATAACAGCAGACTCCTTAATTAAACGGGTGAACCCCATCTTCAGCAGAAGCGCATCCGTTATTCACGGTGCCGGATGTCGGTCGCAAACAAGAACCAGACATCCATCACCGGCATCGGGACAGGGAACAACCACTTAATCTGCGGATTCAGTGTCCACAAATCCCGGCGTCTTACGAATATACACATCCACCCGTCGATTCGCCGGATTCCCGTCCGGGCCATTGACCTCCTTCGGGCGGCTGAAACCGTATCCAATGGATGTCATTCGAGCCCGGTCAATGTTCTTGCCCGCAAAATAACCCAAGACAGCCTCCGCACGACGAGCTGACAAACGCTTGTTGTAATCCTCCTTGGACTTCCGGTTCCGGTCGGCATGTCCTTCAATGCGCGCGGTGGCTCCCGGATCACGGGTAAGGACTTTGACAATTATGTCCAACTGCGGATAGAAGCCTGGTATTATATCTGCTTTATCCAGATCAAAATTCAAGTACAACTCGTACAACTGAAGATCATCCGTGCCATCCTTGGGATTGGTCATGTCTTCAATTACTTCATGACCGTCGGCAACACCGCCATTATCGGTATCACGCAACACGGGACTGGTCCCGTGCAGGTGAACCTCGGCCCCATCGCTCAATCCGTCAAGATCGGTGTCCGGATGCAACGGATTGGTCTTGTAGATCTTGACTTCTTCACCATCGGTTAACCCATCCCCATCCGTATCCGGGTTGTAGGGATCGGTCCCGTAAACCGCTTCTTCATCGTCCAGGAGGTCATCTCCATCGCTGTCCAACAAGCCGCCACTGGCTATGATCCGGGGTGGGACCCGTGCCCCCCAATTCCACACAACACCGGCATCCGCCAGGATGTTGGCCTCCGTATCACTTCCAGCCAGAAAGGTGCGCACATCGCCACGAACCGCCCATTCATCGTTGAAATGCCACATGACACCCGCACCGGCACGGATTGCGGGTTCCATTTTGCCGTTGCCCAGATCGACACCGTAATTGATGAATCCACCGCCAACCGAAATGTAGGGATCCAATCGTTCCCAGCGGCTGGCATGCAGGAGGGCATCAACGGAAGTCCATAAGCCCCAGGTGTCGCGAACCCCGGTTCCGGCAACTTCCTGCAGGCGGGAAATCACCGTATCTTCCGGATAATCATACCGGGCGGCCTCGGCAAGTTTCGGTGCGTAGGACGCAGCGAACTCGAAACTCCACCAGGCTGAATAATCATACCCCAGACGGGCCGTAAACAAGGGGGAGTCAACAATTACCTGGTCACCTTCAAATCCGATGCTGCCAACGCCGAATGAGGCATACCAGCGGGACTGTTCGATCGCTTCCTGAGCGCTGACCAACCCCATCGTCAAAGCAAGGGTCAATCCAACCAGCACCGACAGCCTTTGTTTCATCGTCAACATCCTCATAACAGCCCCTCCTTCAAAACAACCATCCATACCATTCAAAACGGAACATAAAACGTTAGCACCTTATATGTTCCATAAACTCCGGCAATTCACAATCAATATCGGTAGCTGTCAGGCTTGTAGGGACCCTTTCGTGAAATCCCTAGGTAACGGGCCTGGCGTGGCGTCAAGGTGTCGAGTTGGGCCCCCAGCTTCTCCATGTGCAGGCGGGCCACCGACTCATCCAGCGTTTTCGGCAGGAGATAGACCCCGGTTTCGCGTTTCGTTAAATCATATAAGGCCAGTTGGGCCAACACCTGGCATGAAAAGCTGTTGGACATTACAAAACTGGGATGGCCGGTTGCACATCCCAGATTCACGAGCCGCCCACGGGCCAGTAAAATAATCCTGCGACCACCCGGAAACGTCACCAGGTCAACCTGCGGCTTGATCTCCTTCCACGGATACCGCTCGATTTTTTCAACCTGTATTTCACTATCGAAATGACCAATATTACAGACGATCGCCAGGTCTTTCATGCGACGCATGTACCGTTCGGTTATCACATCGCAACATCCCGTGGCGGTGACAAAGAGATCACCGATACGGCAGGCGGCCTCCATGGTCATCACTTCATACCCTTCCATCAAAGCCTGAAGGGCACAGATGGGGTCAATTTCCGTCACCACAACCCGGGCACCCTGCCCGCGTAGGGATTGACAGCATCCCTTGCCGACATCCCCATATCCAGCCACCACGGCCACTTTACCAGCCAGCATGATGTCGGTGGCACGGCATATTCCGTCAACCAGGGAATGACGGCACCCGTACAGGTTATCAAATTTCGACTTGGTAACCGCATCATTGACGTTGTAGGCCGGGAACAACAAGGTGCCATCCGCATGCATGCGATACAACCGGTGTACACCCGTGGTGGTCTCTTCGGAAACCCCCCGGATGGATGGAACGATCCGGTGGAAACGCCGGGGATCACGTCGCAGGGATTTTGCAACCTGGGCAAGCAGGACACGCTCTTCATGACTGTCGGGTTTTCGCTTCAAGATCGACGCATCCGCTTCGGCCTGATACCCCAGATGCACCAGCAGCGTGGCATCGCCGCCATCATCAACGATAGAAGTCGGTCCGCGGCCGTTTCCCCAATCCAGGATACGATCCGTAAAGTCCCAGTAGGATTCAAGACTCTCCCCTTTATGCGCAAAAACCGGGGTCCCCCCGGCAACCACACCGGCGGCGGCATGGTCCTGGGTGGAGTAAATATTGCAACTCGCCCAGCGCACCTGGGCACCCAGTGCGCGTAACGTCTCAATCAAGACGGCTGTCTGGATCGTCATGTGCAGGGACCCGCTGATTCGGGTTCCTGCCAGGGGCTTTGAACGGCCGTACTGTTCACGAAGGGCCATCAGACCGGGCATTTCCTGTTCGGCCAATTCGATCTCCCGCCGTCCAAAGTCCGCCAATTTCAGGTCCGCAACTGAAAATTCCGCCGGGAGTTTCCCCGCTCGTTTCACCTTCATATAGTCAACCTTCCTTGACACGATACAACCTGGTCATATCGCCCGCTTGAGCGCAGCGGCCATGTCCGTCTTTTCCCAGGTGAAAATATCCAGTTCATCAGTCCGTCCAAAATGCCCGTACGCGGATGTTGCTTCATAGATCGGCCGCAACAGCTTGAGATGCTGGATGATCGCACCGGGCTTGAGGGCAAAGACACGTTTCACCGCGGACTCAATCCGGACATCCGGGATCGCGCCTGTCCCGAATGAATCAACCAGGACCGAAACCGGTTCGGGATACCCAATGGCATACGCCAACTGGACTTCACACCGCCGGGCCAGGCCGGCAGCAACAACATTCTTGGCGATGTATCGCGCCATATAGGCGGCACTCCGATCCACCTTCGATGGATCCTTGCCGGAAAAGGCGCCGCCGCCATGACGGCCCATACCGCCATACGTGTCCACGATGATCTTCCGCCCGGTCAATCCTGAATCGCCGTGCGGTCCCCCGACTACAAACCGTCCGGTCGGGTTGATTAAATATCGCGTTTTGGATGTCAACAGGCGGCGTGGAATCTGCTTCTTGATCACGGCTTCCATGATGCCCAGGGACAATTGCTTGTGCGTGACATCATCGGTATGCTGGGTTGATACAACCACGGTATCCACCGCTACCGGACGCCCTTTTTCGTACACCACGGAAACCTGGGATTTACCATCCGGCCGGACAAACGGCAACCGCCCCGTACGGCGCACCTTGGCCAGTGCGCGGGTCAGGCGGTGGGCCAACATGATGGGCATCGGCATCATTTCCGCCGTCTCATCACAGGCGTAACCGAACATCATGCCCTGGTCACCCGCCCCTTGTTCACGATTGTACATCCCCTTCCCCGCCGTCACACCTTGATCAATATCAGGGGATTGCCGGTCCAGCGCCACCAAAACCGCACAGGTGTCATGACTGAAACCGGTGGTCGCGTCGTCGTATCCGATTCGCCGGATCTTGTCGCGAACCACATCGGCATACCGGACCTGACCATGGGCAGTTATCTCACCGGCAATCACGGCCATTCCGGTGCTGACCAGCGTTTCACAGGCAACCCTTGCATGCTTGTCGAGTCGAAGATGCGCATCAAGAATTGCATCGGATATGCCATCCGCCACCTTGTCGGGATGTCCTTCCGTCACGGATTCCGATGTAAAAATCATTCGTCTGTCAGTCATCTTACTCATCCCTTTCGTTTCGGTTTCTGCCGCCGCAGGGATCCTCGTGGATGGGTTCCCTGATGGTTCTTACGTCCTGATCATTACATCAATTCCAGCAATTCGGGAGCGGCCTCGCGTGTCAGCTTACGGCACAATTCCAACACTTCAACCGCAGTCTCACAGCGCAGGGATTCGTCGGCCAGCTGTCGTGCCTGTTGGAAGGTTACACTCCGGATGGCATCCTTCACCGGGGGAACCGCGGATGGTGCAACGCTCAATTCATCCACCCCCAATCCGATCAGCAGGGGTGCCAGCAGGGGATCCGCCCCCATTTCACCACACAAACCAACCCATATCCGATTACGCTGCGCCGCCTCAACGGTGGTTCGTATAAGATTCAACACGGCCGGGTGCGTGGGCTCATACAAGTAGGCCACCCGCTCGTTCACCCGGTCAACCGCCAGGGTATACTGGATCAAATCATTGGTTCCGATACTAAAGAAACTGACATGCCGGGCCAGTACATCCGCCATGAGTGCCGCAGCCGGTATTTCAATCATGACCCCGACCTTGATGCCGGGATCATACGGCACTTTGGCCGCATCGAGTTCGCGTTTGGCTTCAGCCAGGAGTTCGTTGGCCCGAATCACCTCGGCCGCACTGCTGATCATCGGATACATGATCTTGATGTTTTTGGTCACACTGGCCCGCAGAATGGCCCGTAGCTGCCGCTTAAAATCTTCGGGATGCATCAACGACAAACGAATCGAACGGCATCCAAGGAACGGGTTGGATTCCAACGGCATATGACTTTCAACCCGGAACTTATCCCCCCCGATATCCAGCGTGCGAATGATCACCGAATGAGGGGCCAAACCTTCGGCAACCCGCTGATAGGCAGCCGCCTCATCCAGTTCAGAGATGGTGTCTTCACGCGAAAGATAGAGATATTCGGAGCGGAAAAGACCGACCCCTTCGGCGCCATACTGCAACACCGCATCCAGTTCATCCGGTGTCTCAATATTGGCGGCCAGGGTAATGCGCCTGCCATCCTTGGTCTCGGCCGGCTGGGCACGCAACCCTTTCAACTCGCGCTCAATGTTACGGCGCAATTCCGCCACCTTGCCATATTTGCGCAAGGTTGACGCACCCGGACGGATCACCAGCACCCCGCGGTTTCCATCCATCAGCACATCATCGCCATCCTGGACTTGCCGGGTGACATCCCGTAAACCCACGATGCCGGGAATTTCCAGGGCACGCGCCAGAACGGCCGTGTGACAGGTTGGGCTGCCCATATCGATGGCAAATCCACCGGCGAGTTCCTTCCGGAGCGAAGCCGTTTCCGATGGCGCCAAATCACGGGTCACAATAATCGCACCCTTGGGCAGACGATCCAGACGGGATTCGTGGTCGCCTTGCAGATTGCGCAGAATCCGCCGCGAAACATCCTTCACATCCGCCACACGTTCCCGCAGATACTCATCCGAAACGGAATCCAGCATGCTGGCATATTTCTCGGAAACATCCGCCACAATGGCTTCGACATTCAGTTTCTTTTCACGCAATTCGCGCATGACCTGCTCGACAAAACTGCGGTCATCCAGAACCAGGAGATGGGCATCCAGGATGCTCGCATCCTCCGGGCCGGTATGTTGTTCCATGTCCTTCTGGATCTGCTTGATCTGGCGCCGGGTCTCGGTGATGGCGTCCTCGAATCGCGAGAGTTCGTGGTCGAGCTGATGTACCTTGACCGGACGCCGGGGAACCCGTAGCGCACTGCTGGTAAGCAGGAACACCTTGCCGGTCACGACACCGGGGGAAACCCCAATCCCCTGCAAGGTAAGCTCACTTTCGGATTGTCGGCGGCGGGGCATGCGTTTTATTCCTCGTCAAACTTATTCTCGATCAGACGCTGCAACTCGTTCAGCACCTGTTCGGCATCCGCACCATCAGCGGTCACAACAATCACAGACGAACAGGAGGCCTCCAGCGTCATCATCCCCATGATGCTCTTGCCGGAAACCCGGTTCCCGTCCTTCTCCACCACGACATCCGACTCGAATCGTGAACAGGTTTTCACAAATAACGCGGCCGGACGGGCATGGATACCGTACTGGTTGCGAATCGTAAATTCACGCGTGATTCCCATGGATGCTCCCGGTTATTCGCTGCCCGCACTCGTTCCCGTCATCAGGGCCATGAGCTTTTCATCAAGTTCCTTGGCTGCATCATGCCCCAACCGGCGCAAACGCTGGTCCAAAGCCGCCGTTTCGATCACATTGGCCAGATCACGGCCCGGTGCCACCGGGATCAGGACCTGTGGGACACGAACTCCCAGTAATTCCTTGGTTCGGCCCAGCGTGTTACTGCGATCTTCATCCGCACGGGGACCCGGCTCACAGAGCGTGGCCACCAGGTCCAGTTTCTTCTCTTCCCGAACCGAGGCGACACCGAACAGACTGGGCACATGGATGATTCCAATCCCCCGGATTTCCATGTGATATCGGGTCACATTGACCGGTGAACCGATTAACGACCCCGCACTGTCTACCCGCAATACCGTTACATCATCCGAAACCAGTGCCGCACCCTTCCGGATCAGGCCCAGAGCGGTTTCACTTTTGCCCATGCCCGGTTTGCCTTCTATCAAAACACCAATCCCCATGAACTCAATCATCGTTCCCTGCGCCTTGACTCGGGGCGCCGTGAGGTTCTCGAGGAGAATCGTTGCCGCATTGACAAAATCCTTGGTCACCATGCGCGTGCGGAACACCGGAACCGCATGCGCCTGTGCCAGTTTCAGAATTTCCGGGAAGGCCCGTTTGTTTCGCGCAATCACCACGCACGGAATCTTGCCGCCGAAAAACGATTCCAAACGCATCACCCGCTCATCCGGTGACAAGGATAAGAGATAGGAATATTCGGCAAGCCCCATCACCTGGATTCGCCGGAATGCGAAATAGTTGAAGAAACCGGCCAACGCAAGCCCTGGCCGGTTGATGGCTATTTCCTGAATCCGGACAGAAAGACTCTGTTCGCCGGCCAGAAGCTCAAGCCCAAGCAGATCACGGCCTTTTTCGTAAAAATCTCGAACCGTAACCGGTTGATGATATTTACTGATTAACATGCGTCCTCGTCATTTCGGCGTCGGTCCTTTTTCACGCATGGCAGCCTTGTGATCATGACGTTTATCCAATTCCCGTCTAAGCTGACGTTCAACTTTCACGAAAACGGAATCCAGACACCCCTGCATACTGGCACCCTCATCCTTGGATTCCACCCGGATATGTCCCTTGGCCTGTATCACCACTTCGGCTACCCCCTGATGCCGCACATGATCCAGAATCACGTGAATATGCTCAACCTGCGGAAATTCCTCAATGATAAACTGCGCCTTGCCCTGGGCCGAATCCTGTATTTCTTTTGTGGCATGCATGTGGCGGGCTGTAATTTCAATCGACATCCGTTCCTCCCCTTTTACGCTACAGTTTGAATCCTTCACCCAAATACAATTTGCGGCTCATCGCATCCTGAATCAGGAAATCGCTCGCGCCTTCCCGTAACACGCGTCCTTCATACAATAAATAGGCCCGATCGACAACTGCCAACGTTTCCCGCACGTTATGATCGGTAATAACAATCCCGAGATTGCGATTTCTTAATCCCACCAGAATTCGTTGAATATCCTGCACGGCAAGGGGATCCACACCGCTGAATGGTTCATCAAGCATCAGAACCGCAGGATTCATCACCAGGGCACGCCCGATTTCCAGCTTGCGGCGTTCTCCGCCGCTTAAGGTGAACGCTTTCTGCCGTGATACTTTTACCAGGCCGAGATCCTCCATCACCGTCTGAAGGCGGGTTCGCGCTTCGGATGCCGGAAGGTCCAGTATTTCCAGAACGGCCTGGATATTCTGCTCAACGGTCAACTTTCGGAAAACCGATGGTTCCTGGGCCAGATACCCCATTCCCAGGCGGGCACGGCGGAAAACCGGCTGTGACGTTACATCGGTTCCGTCAAAGCGAATTTCACCGGCATCCGGGCGTACCAGGCCGACCACCATGTAGAAGGTGGTGGTTTTTCCGGCCCCGTTTGGCCCCAACAATCCCACAATTTCACCTCGACGGACATGCAACGCCACCCCGTTGACCACCGGGCGGCCCCGGTAGGATTTCTTCAGGTCTCGGACCGTCAGGATGGAATCGCCGTTTGTCACAGTCCCTCCACGCTGTTTACCCCCTCAGGGGCCACCGTCGTTCCCGTATGCTCCATACGCACACGGCCGGTTGCTTTGACATCATGAATATCACCGTTCGCAAGCTGGAAGACAATCGAATCGGCATGAACCGTATCGCCCGGTCGCCGAAGCGACGCATTGCCGTTCATGTGGGCTTCACTTTTTCCCAGTCGATACCGGGCTGATTCGCAGGTGCCGACCCGGTCGCCGTTTCGCAATACCACATCCCCCATCAAAACCACTTCACCATCCTGCACCAGGTAAACCGCCTTGCGGCAAACCGCACGGCTCCCTTCATGCCAAAGGTTGACATTCCCCGTGGCCGTCACGGACTTTACCTCATTGCTGCTCGAAAACAGAATCTGCAACCGGTCCGATTTAAGACGGATCACCGGATCGATTACTTCCACATTGGTTTCAAAAATCGCCACGTGGCGCTGGTAATCGAATTCCAGGGTTTTCGAGGTGACCACGGTCTGTCCAGTCCCCGGTGCTTTCGGTTCCCCCTGCACCATACCGGCCAGACATCCTGCCAGCACCATCACCCGCCATGTTTGCCGTCGAATCAGCACGTCATTAATCCTTCCCCGGTTCCACACGTTTTCCCATTGATTGGGATGGTGCCAGTCCCAGCCCCGGCAAACTGCGCTTCACATCGCCGTCATCACGGGACAAGGTTACCTTCACCTGGTCATGGATACGGATGATCTTGTCGGCTGCCAGCATCTCACAACCCTGCCCCGTAATCAACAAACCTGGCCGGGAAAACCGGACCGGACTGGTTGACCGGACCGATGAGTCCTGCCGGGAAAATTCACACTGGTCCAACGACAGGACGGATTCAAGGTCACCGGACCGGTTGTAGAACTCCAACCGGACCTCGGACGCCCGGACCGGACCATCGGCAGGAATTACCGCCACGCCCGCCATCAATTGCAACCGGATACGCCCGTCCTCGTAATGTTCAAAAGGCAGACGAAGATCCTCCACCGTCGTCATGCCGGAAACGAGGTTATCCTCCGGGACGTCAGCCCCCCGGACTAGTCCCCCCAACAGGCAGCAGACGGCAACAAGACCGCTATTAACAAACGATTTCATGCAACTGTTTCAATACCTTCCATAACGATCCGACGTGCGCCAGCGGAATCAGGTTATCCTTGTCCGACAAGGCCTTTGCCGGATCCACATGCGTCTCGATAAAGACCCCGTCACAACCGGTTGCAACGGCAGCCCGGGCCAGGGCGGGCGCCCATCGCCCGTCACCAGATGATGCCGTACCGGCGCCACCCGGCCGCTGCACACTGTGCGTGGCATCAAAAATAACCGGATAGCCGGTCTCTCGCATGACCAGCAGGCTGCGCATGTCCGCCACCAGGTTGTTATAACCGAAACTCGCCCCTCGTTCGGTCAGAAGGATACGCCGATTGCCGGTCTGTTCAATCTTGCCGATGACGTTCACCATGTCCCAGGGCGCCAGGAACTGTCCCTTCTTGACGTTTACCGGACACCCGGTTTCCCCGGCCGCCAGCAGCAGATCCGTTTGGCGGCATAAAAAAGCCGGAATCTGTATCACATCCACCACCCGTCCCGCCCGTTCAGCCTGTTCCGGACTATGCACATCCGTGAGAACCGGTAATCCATACCGTTCCTTGACCTCGCGTAATATATCCAGGCCGGCATCCATGCCGGGGCCTCGGAATGAATGGCCGGCAGACCGGTTGGCCTTGTCATAGGAAGCTTTGAAAATCAAAGGGATTTTCTGCCGGCGGGAAAGGTCAGCCAGTCGGGCGGCTATCTTCAGGCAAATCGCCTTGTTTTCAATGACACAGGGGCCGGCAATCAGGAACAACGGCTTGCCCGGCCCTGCCGCAATCGACCCAATCCGAACCGTTCGTGCCGGCTTCATGGTGTTCCTCCTCCATGCCCCATCCGACGGAGCCAGGCTTCTACACGCGGCACATCATCCGGCAGGTCCACACCGGCCCCGCCGTGTGACTCCGTACGGATCACCGCAATACGCGCCCCGATATGCAACGCTCGCAACTGTTCGAGTTTCTCCAACTGTTCCAAGTCACACGGCGGCTCCTGCACCAGCCGGTCCAGAAAGGTTCGCCGGTAGGCGTATATCCCGATATGCCGCCACCGGGTTACCCCGGCAGGCCCACGGTCCCGTTCATGGGGAATCACGGCCCGGGAAAAATACAGTGCCCGGCCATCCCGGTCCATCACCACTTTCACCACCGCGGAAGATTCGGTCGCAACCGGATCGGTCAGGGGCTCCACCGCCGTGGCCATATCCCAGGAAGGATCCCGGATCAAGGCGTCAGCCAGGCTGTCAATCAAGACAGGATTCACGAGGGGTTCGTCCCCCTGGATATTCACGACCACGTCCGCGGCCTGCCCGGAAACAGCCTCTGCCACCCGGTCCGTACCGGATGGATGATCAGGCCGGGTCATCACGGCCAGACCCCCGGCCGAACGGACTGCCTCGGCGATGCGCACATCATCCGTTGCCACCACGACACACGACAGGTTTTTTGCCTGCCGGACCCGGTCCAGAACCCAGTGTATCAGGGGGCGACCCAGCAAGGGGGTCAGGATTTTACCCGGAAAACGGGTCGACGCCCACCGTGCAGGAATAACCCCTACAACAACCGGCTTCATGCGGACGGCCCGCCTTTCCCGTTGTGATCACGGGTCATGCAATCGACCAGTTCATCCTGTGAACAGGTGGCCGTACCCAGTTTGCCCACCACCACACCCGCGGCAAAATTCGCAAGACTGGCGGCTTCATCATCCGATGCGCCCGCCACCAGGCTCAGCAAGGCGGTTGCAATCACCGTATCCCCGGCACCCGACACATCGAACACTTCACGGGCACGGGTGGGGATAACCTGCGTGCGTCCGCCGGCTCCCACGCTGTACATCCCATGCGGTCCGAGCGTGATCAGCAGCAATTCGGTCTCCCACCGTGCCATCAGGATCTCCGCAATACGGTCCAACTCACCGTCCTCCAGCGGATTTTCGGGCAGACGTCGCATGGGCAACCCGGCCGCCAGCCTGGCCTCGGCATAGTTGGGTGTGGCCAGGCGCAAGCCACGTATCGTCAATCCATCATTGTCCTTCGGGTCCAGTGCAACCGGGATACCCCGTGCCCGGCAATCCCGCATGATACAGTCAATGGCAACCTGCGTGATAACTCCCTTGCTGTAGTCTTCCACAATGACACCATCGACATGGTTCAATACCCGTTGCAAAACCGGCTCCATCTCGACGGCTGCCCGTTCCGCACGCTCCCGTGCATCCTCCCGGTCAACCCGTACAATCTGCTGGCGGCCCGCCATGACCCGCGTTTTGACGGTGGTCTGAACCCGGTCCGTAACCAGTATGCCCCCGGTCCCGATTCCCGCCTCACCCAGGAGACGGATCAATTCATTGCCCGGCACATCGCGCCCGGCAATTCCAGCCGCCAGGGCCTCCCCGCCAAGCGACCGGACATTCAAGGCAACGTTGGCGGCTCCTCCCGGCCGTGCATATTCATGATTGACCAGCACCACGGGAACCGGCGCTTCCGGAGAAATACGGCTGACTGAACCGGTCACATAACGGTCCAGCATCAAATCACCCACCACCAGTATCCGTTTGCCTGAAAACTTATGGAGCAGGTCCCGAATCCGTTCCAGCCTGATCATGATCACCTTTCCTCCGTGGTCAACCAGGGTGACGGCGCCCCATCCAGGTCAACCATCTGCCCACCGGCTTCCGCAAGCCATTCACCGGTGACATCACGCAACCCGTCAAGCCCAATACGGTCAAGTTGACCCAACACCAGCCGGAAATGTCGATAGGCATGACCTTCAATGCGGGCCGAAGATACCAGAAGATCAACATCATGGGCGGTGGCAATCACCTGCCCCTCGGTGTCCATCCACAGCACCGTGCCACCATCAATCCGCCAGGCAACCCGGGATGCCCGCCCTTCAAACAACCGGGTGATGGCCGGTTCACCCGCATCCCAGACCGTTCCCAGGCGATTCAATCCGGACGGTTCCCACCGCCCGCCTTTTGCACGAACCAGATGTACAACCGGGCGACGCACGGCAATTTGACATATTCCGCGGCGACCGGGACCAATCCGTACCTCGGGCACATAAAAACCCGGTCCATCGGTCAAGCCGTCATCGGATTGCACTTTTTCCAGCACCAGGACATAGGGGAACCCGATCCGGCTGCTGCCGACTGACACGTCAAGCCCCGACGCCAGTGACAACCAACGTTCGAAAGACTGTCGGGCACCTTCCGTCTGAACCACCCAGACACCTGCCACCAGGACCAGCACGACCACCAAAAGGAGCGCCAGCCAGCCCCGCCCTCGGCCATGACCTGCTTCCGATGTAACGACTTTCATGTTTCCCCGCCTTCCAGTCCCGGCACCTGCGCGCGGTCCGGCTTCACCTTGCGTGGACGATCACCGAATATGCCCCGGCCGATCCGTATCCACCGGGCGCCTTCTTCCACCGCCACCTCGAAATCACCGGACATCCCCATGGACAATCCCAACCCCCCGATCCCCATGGAATCCCGCAACGCGCGCAGGGCACGGAAAAAGGGCCGCGACGCCTCGGGGTCCGGATCGAACGGCGGTACGGTCATCAATCCGCAAACCTCCAGGTTGGAGCATCCCGACGCCCGCGCCATGACCGGTTCCATATCCGCCGGTTTCATCCCGAATTTACTCCGTTCCCCGGAAACATTAACCTGCAACAGGATCTGAAACCTCCGCCCGGCCTCGCCGCTCTCGCGGTCAAGTCGCTCCATCAATTCCGCCGAATCGACCGAATGGATCATGGAAAAGAGCCGTACGGCATCGCGCGCCTTGTTCGACTGCAAATGCCCGATAAAATGCCATTCCAGCTCCGTGCTGCAAACCGCCTGCTTCTGGCGGGCTTCCTGTACCCGGTTCTCGCCAATCACACGGATTCCACAACGGGCCGCCTGTTCCACCGCTTCAGGACCAAACCCCTTCGCAACCGCGACCACCGTCACCTCAGCGGGATCCCGGTCGGCACGTTTACAGGCTGCGGCAATCCGTGCCTGGACAGTCGCCCACCGTTGCAACATGCCATCGGTATCGTTGTCCGTCATTCCCCACCCCTGCCATTCATCCTGGAACCCGTCCCCGAAACGCGCGCGCCAGCGTTACCGGGTCCGAATAGGCAACCCCGCTGCCAGCCGGCAACCCGGTAGCCAGCCGGGTTATACGGACCGGCATACCCTGCAACTGCTCGGTAATCCAGGCCGCCGTCGAATCCCCTTCCACATCCGTACTCAGGGCGAGAATCACCTCGTTAACATCCCCGGAACGTATCCGCTCGGTCAGCGCCTTTAAACGCAATTCACGGGGACCATCCCCCTTCATGGGCGACAAACGGCCCATCAGGGCATGATACCGGCCACGGAAGCCTCCCGATCGTTCCAAGGCCAGGATATCGGAAGGATCCTCCACCACACATAAAACCCGCGTATCCCGGTCCGGATCCGTACACAGTCTACAGGGGTTGGCTTCCACCGGCGTTACACTGCCGCAGGCCGAACAACAACAAATGGCCCGCTGGGCATCCTGCAAGGCATCCACCAGTTCCTGCATCAGGCGGTTCTCCTGGCGAACCAGGCGAAGGGCCATACGTTCCGCCGACCGCCGGCCAATACCCGGCAGCCGGGATAAACAGACCGTGAGCCGGTCCAGCGCTGGAAAACCTGATCCCCGTTCCGCCATCGTGGTCATCGGGGCATCACCCTCCCAGCATGTCCGTCAACCCCTTTAACCCGCCGCTTCCCGCCAGTTGCGACATCTGCTCGCCGGCAACCTTCTTGGCCTCAGCGAGGGCTCCGTTCACGGCGTTTACCAGCAAATCCTCCAATTTGGAAACACGCGAAGGATCAAGCAGCGCCGGATCAATCCGAAGTTTCTTGATCGTCATATCCCCGCAGGCCGAAGCCGTTATGGCGCCGCCCCCAACGGTGTGATCCACGGTCTGGCGGGATAATTCCTTTTGTATCTGTTTCATCTGCCGCTGCATCGTGGCGGCTTGTTTCATCATCTGGAACATGTTTGCCATGGCGTATCCTTCTCCTTGAAAATGCCCGGGACTACTCGCGTACTTCCATCACACTGCCGCCAAACATTTCGGTAATCGCACGAACCGCCGGATCCTGGGCGACATCGCCCGGCGTCCGACCCTTTAATCCCCCGGCCCGGCCTTCCGGCGTAACGACGGGCGCCGGATCCGCCGGTTTCTCGGGCGGTAATGGTTTAACCGGCGGGACGGTGCCCCAGGGCATCAGCCTGAATTCAACCTCGCACGGAACCCCCAGCACGGATTGGATGGCTTGTGCCATCCCCTTGCGGTTGCGCGGCTGCTCCAAAACCGACAATGCCTCGCGGAACTCCTCATCCAACCCGATCACCGCACGATGGCCATCCCAGGATACCGGACGCGCATCTTTCAGGGCGGCCTTGATCCGCAACGACAAACGACCGGCACGGTCAGCGACCTGTTCCCACTGGTCCATCAAGACCGATGCATCACCACCGCCAACGGATGCCGGCAGTTCCATCTTGGCAGTTGGCGTCGGCTCTTGCCGCATGGTGATCGGTGCCGGCACAACCGACGGTGCCTTAGGGGGCTGGGAAGATAGCGGTTCATCGGCCGTTGTCTCACCGCCTCCAACCGCCCAGGCCTGTTTCAAGGCGACCACCTGTGCCAGGATCGACTCCAGCGTCACCACCGAAGCAGCCCGGGCGGCACGGATCAGGGACAACTCCAGCAAAGCCCGCCGGGACAAGGCATGCCGCATCCTGTCTTCCGCCTCCATCATCACCGACACCGCCCGGACCACCCGGGGCGTATCGGTCAAGGCCGCCAGCTCACGCAGGCGTTCAGGCCGGCCCGCCACGAACTCAACCGCCCCCGATTCGGCCCCCAGGTTCAGGCAGACCAGCAGGTCGCGGAACAGGTACAACACATCCACCAATAAACGTTGAAAATCCTTGCCGGCTGCATCCAGCTCAGCCACCAGCCGCATCAAGGTCGGGATGTCACCGCGCAGCACCCCTTCCACCAGTCGCTCCAGAAGATCGCGGGATACCAGGCCGAAAACGGACAGGACATCCGCTTCGCCGATGCGTTCCCCTTTGAAGGCAATCAACTGGTCAAGCGCCGACTCGGCATCGCGCAACCCGCCTTCGCTGCCGCGCGCAATGGCCGAGAGCGCATCCTCGTCCACGACCACCTTCTCGGCCGAGGCAATGTGCCGCAAACGGTCCATGATTCCGGCCAGCGGAATCCGCCGCAGATCAAACCGCTGGCACCGTGAAATAATGGTCGCCAGGATCTTATCCACTTCCGTCGTGGCAAACAGGAATTTGACGTGGGGCGGCGGTTCTTCCAGGGTCTTCAGGAGCGCGTTGAACGCCGCCGCGCTTAACATGTGCACTTCATCGATGATGTAGATTTTGAAACGACTGTGGGCCGGCGCATATTTGACCGTTTCCCGGAGGTCCCGGACCTGGTCAACACCGTTGTTCGATGCCCCGTCGATTTCCAGCACGTCCAGACCGGTTCCCGCTGTGATTTCACGGCAGGAATCACACTGGTCGCAGGGGGTCGGCGTCATGCCCGTCTGGCAATTCAATGCCTTGGCAAAAATGCGCGCCAGCGACGTCTTGCCGATGCCGCGCGGGCCCACGAACAGGTAGGCATGCGCGATCCGGTTGGCCTCGATCGCGTTGCGCAGGGTCCGGGTCACATGCTCCTGACCCACGACATCATCAAACTGTTGAGGGCGCCATTTCCGCGCCAACACTTCGTATCCCATACCCGTACTCCCCATGCCCATGGCCCGGACTGTCCGGATTGCAACAGGTGGTTTCGAATGATTGCATGCACAGCGGGGTTTGACAAGCGGTTTAGCGACAGGCATGGTGGTGGACGTCATGGCTACGGAACATCATGAGCGCTTCATGCAGGCGGCAATCCGCGAAGCCCTCGCCGCCCGGGAGGAAGGCGAAGTGCCAACCGGATGCATCATCATCCATCAGCCGCCCGGTTCATCCACCGCCCGCCTGATCGCCCGGGCCCACAACCAGGTGGAATGCCTGAAGGACCCGACCGCCCATGCGGAGATGATCGCCATAACCCAGGCGGCCAACGCCCTCGGGGATTGGCGGCTTGAACACACCACCCTGTACGTGACCAAGGAACCCTGCTCAATGTGCGCCGGGGCCATCGTACTGGCCCGCATTCCCCTTGTGGTGTTCGGCGTTCCCGATCCACGCAGGGGGGGGGCGGTATCGGTCTTCAACATACTCAACAACGACCAGCTCAATCACCGGGCCCAGGTAATCGCCGGGGTACGGGCCGATGAATGCCGGGACCTGCTCCAGTCGTTTTTCAAGGAACGACGCAGCGGCATCCACCCGTCCCCCTCATGAACCCGGTTCGCGGCGGACCCCGTACTGGCCGGCCCGTTCCAGAATCCGCCGGTCCTGCCGGCTGAGCCTGCCCATTCCAACCGTGCGGATCTTCTCCAGTACACGGTTGACGTCGGCTTCAGGCGGTGGTCCATCGGCCGGCTGCATCATCCGGTGCCACGTGGTACGCCAGGAATCCTGCAGGGGGGGTAACGGCGACCAGCCAATCCCCAGCCGCCTCAACCACCACCCGTATCCCCATCCGTAAACGACACCGGCCAGGTGGGCGGAATGGGCCACCCCACCCCCTCCCGTCGTCATCATCAGCACGGACAACACCACCACCCCGAGTGCCAGGGTACGGGCGGTCAGGGTCACCGGCACAACGAAAAACAGCAGGAGATTGATCACCCGGTTCGGATACAACGCCGCAAAGGCACCCGTGACACCGAAGACGGCACCGGAAGCGCCGATGCAAACACCTCCTGAAAAGCCTCCCAGCAACAACCAACCGATTCCAGCCAGTATGCCGCTGAGCAGGTACAGCACCAGGAAACGGGCACGTCCCAGGAGGGATTCCATCTCACGCCCGAAGAACACCAGCATGAACAGGTTCATCAGCAGGTGCAGAAGATCGCCATGCAGAAAGGTATAGGTGACGAACTGCCACCACCAGCCCCTGCGGATGCCCGGCCCATGAAGCCCCAGCAACCCGACCATGTCCGGGTTGCCAACAGCCGTGGAAATGGCCTGCAGCAGGAAGACAATCACCGCGACAACCACCAGTACCTGGACAACCGTCCATCGCCCGGCCGGTTTCCAGTCACCATACCCGTTGATGGGCGCTTGCATGCTATTGCTTGACGGGAACCACACGCCCTTGCATCCGGGCTTTCTCCGCTGCAAAAACCATCAGGTGCGATTCCAGGGTTTCATCAGGACCGGAACGTATCCCGCTGCGGTCGCCGGTCGCCACGGCACGCACAAACGCGTCCTTGATCCAGTAGTCACCCCCGCCATGGCCGCCGGTCAGGGAACCATCCGCTTGATTGGCTTCCACGACTTCGGTTTTGTCGGTCAGGAAATCGAACACGGCAAGGGTCTTGCCGTCCCCCCGGATCTCGCCACGCGTACCGAAAATGGTGGTTCGCCGGTTCCCATGTTCGGTGAAGGCCGTCATGGTGAACGATGCGGTCCGGCCACCCTCAAACTCGAAATTCACCACCTGATGGTCCACCACATCATTGTCGCAGGCGTACACGCAACGGCCGTAGGGACCTTCACGCAGGGCCTTGGTGATCCCCTCCCGTGTCAGGTCCGGCGTCACCACGTCCAGCGGCCAGCAGGTACGCCCGTTGGTCAGCATGCCCAGATACAATTTGCGTGCGGAATACGGACAGGTCGCCTCCACCCGGCAGTCGAGGCAGCGGTCCGCCGCCCCGGCAGGTTGTTCCTCGGGTCGGAAATGCGTGAGCGATCCGAAGGATGAAACCCGCTCACACGGTACCCCCATGAGGTAACGCAACCAGTCCAAATCATGGCAGCTCTTGGCCAGCAGCATGGGTGAAGAGGTGGCTTCATTCCGCCAGTTCCCCCGGACAAATGAATGCGCCTGATGCCAGTATCCAACCGGTTCAAGGTGCTGGATGCACACCACGTCCCCGATCCGTCCCTCCTGGATCAGCCGTTTAAGGGTACGCGTGTATTCCGTGTAGCGCAGCACATGGCATACCGAGAAGATCACGTCATGACGCTTGACCGCACGGACAATCTTGCGGCAACCCGACTCATCCGGGGCCATGGGTTTTTCCAGCAGCAGATGATACCCCAGGCGGGCAAACGCCAGGGACGGCTCCACATGCATGGAATCCTGGGTGGAGATGATCACCGCATCGGCAAAACGCTTACGCTCAGCCAGTTCCGTCCAATCGGAAACCACATAATCCCGCGGAATATCATGCTTGGCCGCCATGGCATTGCGGTAAAAATCACGTGGCTCCGCCACGCCCACCACTTTCATGCGATCGGGGTGCTGGGTGGCAAACTCCGCATGACACATCCCGCGCGACCCGGCCCCGACAATCAACACCTTCACAGGTTTCATGTACCATATTCCCCGGTGAACCCTGTCCGGAACCATCGCCCGGAATCATGATCCACGTGCCGGGGAAGAGTGTTTCCCAACATTCCACGCACGTCAACCCGTAATCAAGGGTTGACGGATGGCGTTTCCTGGTTGCTCCCCATCAAACGGCGTTCAATATGCCGGTTGATCAGGTACAGGGTGGGAACAAAGACCAGCGTCAGGAGGGTGGAAACCGCAAGTCCGAAAATCACCACCACCGCCATCGGCGCCCACCAGTCACTGGTCTCGGAACCCGCCACCAGGCGCGGCGGCCAGGTATGGACCTCCAAGCTATAGCCGATGGCCATCGGAATGAGGCCCAGAATGGTGGTGGCGGCGGTCAGCAGCACCGGCCGTAACCGGAGCCGGCCGGCCTGGATAACCGCCGTCACCTCATCCACGCCGGAAAGGATGCGCTGCGTGATACAATCGATCAGCACAATCGCATTGTTCACCACCACGCCGGCCAGACTGATCACCCCCACCCCCGTCATGATGATACCGAATTTCATCCGGCATATATTCAGGCCGAGCAACACACCCATCAGCGACATCACCACCGACGTCATCACGATCCCGGGCAGCAGAATCGAATTGAACTCCATGACCAGGATCACAAAGATCAGCCCCAACGCCACGAAAAACGCCTTGCCGAGAAAGGCCATCGATTCGCGCTTTTCCTTGTCCTCACCGGTAAAGGCAATCCGGTATCCACGCGGCAGGGACATGCCGGCCAGGCGCCGGGCAGCCTCCTTCTGTATGACATCGACTCCGACATCCTTGCGGTTGTTCCCGGTGATGGTCACCATACGCTTCTGGTCCTTGCGATGAATGGCGCCACGGCCTCCCGCATAGATCACCGAACCCAGGGACGACATCGCGATCCGCCGCCCGTCAGCCAGCGGAATCCATAGCCGGTCCATGAGTCCCGCCGTATCGCGCTGCGCGACCGGCAAACGCACCGAAATGTCATACTCATCCTGTCCCACCCGGTAGCGGCTGACCTCGCTGCCGAAAATTGCCGTCCGAAGGAAGGCCCCGATGGCATCCGTATTCAAGCCGACCAGTGCGGCACGCTGGCGATCAACATGAAACTGGAGTTCCGGCAGAGCGTCATCGATATCGTCCTGCAGGTCAACCAGTCCATCGATGGTTTCCACGAGCCGCATGGCGTCCCGGGCCAGCCCGCTCAAGGTGTCGAAATCATCCCCTGCAAGCTCAATGGCGATCGGTGCGGCAACCGGAGGACCCTCTTTCTGCCGTTCCACCGTGACGTCCGCACCGGGAATCCGCCCCACCATGTCCCGTATCCGGTCCACCAGCTCTCGCGAACTGCCCTGCCGCAACGACTGGTCCGCAAACTCAATGTGGATCCGGCCTTCATGGGCGGCGCCACCGCCGATGGAAATATCCCCCACAGCCGACCCCTGCCCCACCGTGGTCAGGAAAAAAGCGATGTCCTGAAAGGCTGTCAAACCGGCTTCGATCCTGCGCATGGCTGCATCCGTATGGTCAATGCGGGTCCCCTGCGGGAAGCGGACGGAGACCGTGGCATTCTTTGGTTCCGTATCCGGAAAGAGTTCCACGCCCGGACTGAACCGCGCATACAAGACAACGGACGCAACCAGCATCACGATGCCCGTCATAATCGTCCGACCCGGGTACCGGATCGCCAGGTGCAGGAACCGCTCATAATAATCCATGATCGGGTGATCCGGTTCCCCCAGCGCACCCGTCCGCAGGTGCCGTTTGGCCGGCCGTATCAGCACGGAACAGACGGCCGGGTTCACGACCAGGGCCACAAATAAGGATGATGTCAGGACCACGATCAGGGTCTCGGGCAGGATGCCCATGAACTGGCCCATAATGCCGGGCCAGAACAGGAGCGGGCCGAACGCCGCCAGGGTCGTCGCGGTCGAAGTCAGGACCGGCCACGCCACCTCCGCGGCTCCCGTCCGGGCGGCATCCACCCGGGACATGCCCAAGGCCTGGTTCCGATAGATGTTTTCGACAATGACGATCCCGTTATCCACCAGCATGCCGACAGCCAGTACCAGGCTGAACAGGACGATCATGTTCAGGGTCTGGTCCATGACGGCCAACACCACGAACCCGATCATCAGCGAAAGCGGAATGGCAATGGCCACCAGCAGGCTGTTACGAAAGCCCATGAACAGGCAAAGCACCAGGACAACCAGGATGAATCCGCTGGCAACATTGTTCTCAAGTTCAGACACCATCATGCGGACGTAACGCGATTCGTCGAAAACGGTGGTCAATCGCACACCCGGCGGCAGGGGAAACGCCGACAGGCTGGCCTGCACGGCATCCGCCAGACGCACGGTATTGATGCCCGTCCGTTTCCGTAACGTAAGGGAAAGCGCGGTTTCACCATTCAGACGGGCGATGGAATCGATATCCTTGGTGGTATCGATCACCGCGGCCACATCGGACAGGTAGACCGGCCCGGCGGGCCGGTCGATCAACAGCAGGTCCCGCAGGTCCCGCGCCAGGGCAAATTCACCGGGAACCCGCACCTGGAACTTGGAAACCCCCGCCTCCAGGTTGCCGGCTGAAACCGTGCGGTTCTCAGCGGCCACCCGCTGCATGATCAGGCCCAGGGGGATCTCGTAGGTCGCCAGCTTGAAAAGGTCAACCTCGATCCGGATTTCACGTTCCTGCACCCCGGAAATCGTAACATCCTTCACACCGGGCAATGACTCGATCTCATCCTCCAACGCCTCGGCCAGGAAGCGCAGACGGGCCAGGTCCGCCTGTCCTGACAGGGCCAGGATCATGATGGGCACATCCGAACTGAAATTGATGGCCTGCACCATCGGCTCATCCAAGTCATCCGGAAGGTCCGGGCGGGCCAGGTCAACCTTGTCCTTGACCTGCTGCTTGGCACGGTCAATGTCGTTGCCGGCATCGAATTCAATCTGGACCAGGGTCATTCCCTCGCGGGTGGTGGATCGCATCTCCTTGATATGCTCCACATCCTTGAGCTGTTTCTCAATGGGAATGGTGACGATTTTCTCCATTTCCTCGGGAGCCGTCCCCTCGTATATCGCCGTGACAAACACGAACGGGATGGTGATGGCCGGGGCACCCTCACGAGGCAGGGTGAGATAGGCGATTGTCCCGGCGACCGACAAGACGCCGACCAGGACAAACACCGCAACCCGGAACCGGATGGAATAATTGGAAAGCAACATGGGCGCACCATCATTCGGAACGTTCAACCGGCGGGTCATCATCCATCACGTCAACCGGAACCCCGTCTTCCAGGCTGCGTTGACCTTCAATCACCAGGCGGTCGCCGGGCTCAAGCCCCCGTTCGATCACCACCCGGGTATCCAGTAGAACACCGAGTTCCACCCGCCGCCGGACAGCCCGGTTTTCCTGCACCACATACACCACATGCTCCCCGGCCAGCGGCAACACCGCCTCCAGCGGCGCCAGCCGGGCATCCGGCATTTCCTGACGCAACAATTCCACCGTGGCGATCATACCCGGCCGCAGGCGGTTGTCCGGATTGTCCACCACCAGTTCCACCCGGAAAGCATGACTGC
>MHBQ01000156.1:0-6513 GCA_001803315.1 Lentisphaerae bacterium RIFOXYC12_FULL_60_16 | reverse complement strand
GCGGAGCGGGATCCGGTCATCCTTCCGGACCGCCGCAATGTCGCGTTCCGGCACATCGACCAGCACCTTGATCGGGTCGTTCACCACGAGGTGAAACGCCGGATCGCCTTCCCGCGCATACTCCCCCACCTCGATCCATCGCGCATTGATCACCCCCGCAAACGGGCTGCGCACCATCGAGCGGTCCAGTTCAAAACGGGCCTGGACCAACGCCACCTGCGCCAGTTCGGCACGGAGACGCGCCTGATCCTGATCACGTTCAGAAACCGCTCCCGACGTGGATAAGCTGGTCAATCGCTGGAGTTCCCGGTCCGCATCCCGGGCTTCAACGGTTGCCCGGTGGAGGGCATTGCTCCACCCCGTCTCATCGATATGGAGCAGCACCGTATCCGCCTCAACCGCATCGCCTTCCCGGACCAACAGGCGGTCAATCCGCCCCGGCAACTGGGTGGCCAGGCGCGCTTCGCGTGATGGGACCACCCGTCCCGGCAAGCGGCGCATCTCGCGAACCGGTTCCGCCACAACCAAAATGGTGCGGACCGGAATCGGCTTCACCGCGGTCACGGCCTCCGGGCGTTTCGGATGGTATTTCACAACCAGAACCAGCGCCGCCATGACCGCCACGGCACCGCCCCAATAGCCTACACTACCCCATCGGATTCTCATGGTTGCTCCTCATGTCCAGCACGCCGGGCAAGCGGGTCGATCCCGACGGCATACTCAAGCGATGCCTGGGCGCTTAAATGCGCGGCGAGGGCGGTCGAAAGCGCCAGGCGCGCCTCGCGAAGCGCCACCGTGGAATCGGCATATTCCAACTGCGTCCCAAGCCCGGTTTCATAACGGGATTGGGCAATGGCCTGGGCCCGTTCGGCAAGCGTCACCGTTTCCCGACCGGCCTGCACGGCTTCCCGCGCATGCTGCATGCGGTTCCAGGCATCCCGGAGTTCCAGGCGGACACCGGATTCAAGATCCTCCAGGGTCGCTGTCTCACGTTCCAGTTCCAGGCGCGCCTGGCGGATACGGGCATGCGTCATCCCGCCATCCCAGATTGCCCAGTTCAACGCAAGCCCGGCGTTCCAATGCCACTCCCAGGTGTCGGAATAACTGACGAACTGATAGGCGTTGGCTCCCGTGGTGTTGGCATATGCCGCCAGTTCAGGCAACCCCGGCGAACGGGCTGCCACCACGGCTTCCCGGCGAAGCGATACCCCCGTCCGTTGCCGGTCAAGCGCCGGCCGGTTGGTATCCGCCAGACGCATCAGGTCATCCAGCGGAACCGTCCACTCGACGAATGCAAGGGTTCCCGTAACGGCAAACCCCGATTCCTCGCACCGGATCAGGCGCTTGAGGGATTCCGACGTCAGCATGGCATCACTGCGTGCCAGGATCAACTCAGGCCGGGCATTGGCCAGGCGGACACGGGCCGACAAGGTCTCAAATTCTGAAACGGTTCCAGCCGCCTGTTTCGCCGCCGCCGCATCCGCCAGCCGCCCCAACTGGTCAACGGCAGCTTCACGGACCCGCACCCTTTCCCCGGCCAGAAGGACATCGTAGAAGGCCTGCCGGATATCACGGACCAGACGCGTTTCCTCTGCCAGCCGTTCCGCGCGCGCATACTGTTCGCTTAATCGGGCTGCACGCAAGGCTGCCTTGACCCTGCCACCCGCATAGAGAATCTGCCGGACTTCGGCCAGTACGGAATAATTGTCCAGGGTTCCCATTTCCAGTACGCCGTCACCAAAATCAATCGACTGGAGTTCATCCAGTCGGGTGTACTGGCCGTCTACCCGGAAATGAGGAAGGATTTCCGAACGGGCCTGCTGGACCTGGGCTCCGGCAACCTCCTGCCCGATCCGCGCATGCACCGCCACAACGCTGCGTTCCAATCCCATCGCCACGCATTGCTCCAGGGTGTATGCAGGCGCCAACGATTCTGCGGAGGCCCATCCCATGAGCCCCATCCATACCGATGTCACAAACCATCTATAAAGGTGAACATGCATGTATCTTAAAATCCTGAAATGCCGGTCAAAACCATCCCAATCCAGCGGCCCGCAGTCAAGCTTTTCGTTAATAATTTAACAATACAACCAAAGCGGATATCATCGACCTTTCGAGCGGCGGACGGCCTCGGACAATTCGCGGTTGAGACTGCCGGTACGATAGCCTTCAAGGTCCATGGCACAGAAGGAGAATCCCGCTTTGCGCGCGGCGGCGACAATACGCTTCCGGTTGACCGCATCCGTGAGTTGTTCAAAACAATCGGGTAACACCTCAATCCGTGCAATGGATCCATGGTGACGTACCCGTACATGGGGAATTCCCAAGGCCCGGACGGCACATTCCACGCGATCAACCGCCGTAAGTTTTTCGGCGGTTATGGAATGCCCATACGGAAACCGTGATGCCAGACAGGCGAGTGAAGGTTTGTCCGCGGTCGGGAGCCCCCGCGCCTGCGACAGGATGCGGATATCCGCACGCGTCAGTCCCGCCGCCAGCAAGGGGCTTTCAACATTCGCCTCTCCGGCTGCTCGTCGCCCGGGCCGGTAATCCGACCGGTCATCGGCATCCGTCCCATCCAGCACATGCCCGATTCCCTCGGCCCGCGCAACCTCCCACAACACCCGGAAGAGTTCCCGCTTGCAGTGGTAACAACGATCCGGCGGATTGTCGGAAAAACCGGGAATCTTGAGTTCGTCGGATTCCACCATCCGATGGCGGATCCCGATCGTTTTTGCCAGCCGGCGTGCAGCCGTCTGTTCCCGCAACGGGTACGTGGGCGATGACGCCGTTACCGCCAAGGCACGGTCTCCGAGCACCTCGACAGCCACGGACGCGAGCAGGGAGCTGTCCAATCCGCCGGAAAAGGCCACCACGGCACTGCCCATCCGTTCCATGCAACGGCAGAGACGGGCCAGTTTCCGGGCAGGACCTGATCCCGTCTTTACATCCTTGACGGAGGCCCGGGGACGATTCCATTTGCGTGTCTTCATGCCTTGCACTATATACGGTCCTCCATGGCGTGCAAGTGAGCGTTGTGCCAAAATAAGGAATACGATGGATAAATTATCCGCCAAATGGCTGACAATGGATCCCACCCAATTGCCATGGCAAGCACACCTGCTGGGGCTGTTGATCGCCCTGCTGTTTGTAACCGGACTGATATTCAATATAATCCTGATCGTCCGCCGGAAGGAATGGATCAGTATCCTGGCGCACCGGTTACGCCGGATCCGCAAACGGCCGTTTCTGCCGATGGACGCTTCGCGCATGCTGCTCATGCTGGCCATCCTGGTCTTGTTCATCAACACCCTCTTCCTTCGCCTGGCCGCCGCCCACAGCACGGTCCATCCCCTATCCCTGCTGCTCGGTCAACTGGCCATTCCGGCCGTCGCATTGGCCGGACTCTACGGAATCATGAAGGAACGGAAAGCTTCTCTGCGCAAAGCCTTCGGCATCCACCCCGCGCGATGCGTCTACGACACCGGTGTTGCCGTAGGCCTCTTGATCGCCATGTTTCCCGTGCTGATCGTGGCCTCGGTCATCTGCATGTCGCTGTTGCAGGCCATCGGTTATCCCGTCAACCCTCAGGATGTGGTGCAGTTTCTGCTCGATCCCGCAATCCCTGCCTGGCGGCAGATATTCATCATGGGCCTCGCAATCGTGGCCGCCCCCCTGGTCGAGGAAGCCGTCTTCCGCGGGGTTTGCCTGCCGGCCGCCCTGAAAGCCATGGGAACACGGGAAGCCGTCGTCCTGATCGCCGTCTTCTTCGCCTTCATCCACCAGCATCCCGAATCGGCCGTTTCCCTGTTTCTCTTTGCGCTCTATCTGACCGCCGGGTATGTCTGGACCGGATCGCTCCTGACCGCCATCATGATGCATGCCCTCTTCAACGGCAGCACCCTGGTTGCCCTCCGGCTGATGCAGGCCGCCCAATGACACGCACTAACCGATTTCTAACAGGAAATTGATTTCTCGGGATACCGGTCCCCGCTATACTGTCTGCCGTAACGCATTGATCCGGGAGCTGATACCGTGCCGAAAGAAAACATCCTGGTGGTGGAAGACGAGGAGGACATCCTCGATATCATCCGGATCACCCTGACACGCGAGGGATACCGGGTAACCGGCGTCACCTCCGGTGAAGAAGCCCTCCGTAGCGTTTTGTCCAGGGCGCCGGATCTCGTCCTGCTTGATTTGATGCTCCCCGGAATCAGCGGCCTGGAGGTCTGCCGCCGGATCAAGGGCGATCCCCGGACGGCATCCATCCCCGTCATCATGGTGACGGCCCGCGGTGAGGAAACCGACATCGTGACGGGGCTTGAACTCGGCGCCGACGATTACATTCCCAAACCCTTCTCGAACCGGGTCCTGGTGGCCCGCATCCATGCCGTCATCCGCCGGAAGAAAGAGACCGCCGTTGACCCGAACACCCCCATTCGGATACATGACCTGACCATTCACCCCGGTCGCCATGAGGTCATCTGCCGCCAGGAACGCATCGAACTCACCGCCACCGAGTTCCGCCTGCTCGGTGTCCTCGCACGCCGCCCCGGATGGGTCATGACCCGCGACCAGATCGTCAATGCGGTCAAGGGGGAGGATTATCCAGTGACCGAACGGTCCGTGGACGTGCAGATTGTCGGACTGCGCCGCAAACTCGGTAAACGCGGCGCCTATATCGAGACGGTCCGCGGAGTCGGCTACCGCTTTTCGGAAACGCCATGAACCGCCATTCCCTTATATGGTACTTGTATCCGCCCTTCCTGCTCCTGATCCTTGCCGGCTTCCTGCTGATCGCCGGCTATTCCACCCGGACTTTCCGTTCCTTCCACGAATCCGCCACACGCGATGACCTTCTGGTGCGGGCACGCCTCCTCCGGCATGAGCTCACGCCCATCTTGCTGGCTGCCGACTGGTCCGGTGTGGACCGGCTCTGCAAGGATCTCAAGGAACACGCATCCATGCGGATGACGGTTATCCTGCCCGGCGGCCAGGTGGCGGGAGACTCCGAACGGGATCCGGCCGGCATGGATTTACACGCCGACCGGACGGAATTCATCGATGCCTTGAAGCACCCGCCCGGATCCTCGATTCGCTTCAGCGATACGCTGCGCGAGTCTATGATGTACGTGGCCATACCGGTCGAAGTCGATGGCCGCCTGATCGCCGTGGTCCGGACCGCCATGCCCCTGACCCGCATCGCCATGGAGATCCGCAGGATGTGGTGGCGCATCATCAACGCATCGGTCGTACTGATGCTCCTGGCGGCATGGATCTGTTTCGTGATCGCCCGGCGAATGGTTCACCCCCTGACCGAAATGGACCGCGTGGCGCAACAGTTTGCCGCTGGCCGGCTGGACCTGCGCATTCCCCTGCCCCGCGCCCGCGAACCCGCCCGCCTGGCGGACACCTTGAACCGCATGGCCCAGCGCCTGTCCGAGGAACTGGCGACCATCCGCCGCCAGAAGGATGAACAAGAAGCCCTCTTCACCCGCATGGTGGAGGGCATTCTGGTGGTTGACCGGGATGAACAGGTCGTCGATTTCAATGAAGCCGCCGCCCGTTTCCTGGGCTTCGATGCGGAACGCGCGCCGGGTCGGAGCGTCCGTGAACTCATCCGGGTGTCCGGCCTGCACCACTTTGTTTCGGAAACGGTCGCCGGCCGCGAGTTTGGCGAGATCGACCTGGTTGTTCCGCAGCCCGGCAACGGGGAGCGATACCTCCAGGTTCACGGATCCGCCCTCCGGAATGACGACGGGTCCTGCCGGGGCGGGATGTTTGTGTTTCATGACGTGACCCGTTTACGGCGCCTGGAAACCCTCCGGCGCGACCTGGTGGCCAACGTGTCCCATGAGCTCAAAACCCCCATCACATCCATCACCGGGGCCGCCGAAGCGTTGGTCGATGGTCCCGGATCCAAGTCCGGGGAAACCCGGCATTTCCTGGAGATGATTCTCCGCCATGCCAAACGCCTGAACGCAATGGTCGACGACCTCCTTTCCTTGTCCCGCATCGAGCACGATACGGAACGCCGCGAAATCCCCCTGGAGATCCTCCCGGTGGCGGAACCCGTCGAAGCCGCCATCGAGGCATGCCAGCCGTTGGCCGGCAAACGGCAAATCACCCTCTCCCGATCCATTGAACCCGCCCTGCTGGCACGGATCAATCCGACCCTCCTTGAACAGGCGGTTGCAAACCTGATCGATAACGCACTCAAATACAGCGAAGCCGGTTCAACGGTGCAGGTCTCCCTGGACCATTCCGGCACCGACATCCGCATCACGGTTGCCGACCAGGGATGCGGCATCGAGCCGTCACACCTCCCCCGGCTTTTCGAGCGCTTCTACCGGGTTGATCCCGCCCGCAGCCGTCAACAGGGCGGGACCGGACTCGGCCTCGCCATCGTCAAGCACATCGCCCTGGCGCACGGCGGCCGTGTTGAAGCCGCCAGCACGTCCGGCAAGGGCAGCACGTTCACCCTGATCATTCCGGCCGCAGGCAACGCCGCCT
>MHBQ01000155.1 GCA_001803315.1 Lentisphaerae bacterium RIFOXYC12_FULL_60_16 | reverse complement strand
TCCTCGATATGCCCTCGTCTCAATCCCTTTTGCTTCCCTCGCTCAATCCAGCCTCTTCCTTACCAGTATTTGGAACCGCTGGGCTTCTCAGCCGGGGCTATCCATCCACCGGCCGGTCTGCTAGTGTAAAGGCATGTCACCGCCCACCCGATCACCGTTGCCCCAGCCGCAGTTCCTGCCAATGGCTCAATCGGAATTGAACCGGCTGAAATGGGATGCCATTGATGTGCTGCTGGTCTCGGGTGACGCCTATGTGGACCACCCCACCTTTGGCGTCCCCCTGCTCGGGCGCTGGCTGGTGGCACACGGGTTCCGCATCGGCATCATTGCCCAACCCCGTTGGGATCGCCCGGACGACATCCTCCGCCTCGGCCGTCCCCGCCTCTGCGCCGGCATCACCTCCGGATCGCTGGATTCCATGCTGGCCCATTACACGGCCTTCCGCAAGCAGCGCTCCGACGATGCCTATACGCCCGGCGGCCTGGCCGGCCAGCGCCCCAATCGCGCCGTAATCGTCTATTCCAACCTGGTGCGGCAGGCGTTTCCCGGCCTGCCCCTGGTGCTCGGCGGCATCGAAGCCTCCATGCGCCGTGTGTCCCATTACGATTTCTGGACCGATGCGCTCCGCCACTCGATCCTGCTGGACAGCAAGGCCGATTTGCTGGCATACGGCATGGCGGAACAATCCCTGCTGGAAGCCGTTCAACGGCTCGATCAGGCAGCGCCCGGTCAACACCCCGCCGATGCCCTCGCCGGCATTTCCGGCACCGTACGTTGCGCGACCGCCCGAACCCCCATCCCCGCCGCCACCGTACCCCTGCCCGCACACGAGGCCATCCGGCAGGATCCCTTCCAACTGGTGACCGCCACCCTAGCCATCGAGGCGCAGATTCACCGGGGGGGACCCGTCCTCACTCAGCAGGATGGAATTCGCACGTTGGTAATCGAACCACCGGCCGACCCGCTCGACCAAACGGTCCTGGACAGATTATACGAATTGCCATTCACCCGCCTGCCCCACCCGTCCTATCAGCAACCGGTACCCGCTCTCGAACCCGTGCGGTTCACGGTCACCACGCATCGCGGTTGCGCGGGCGGTTGTACCTTCTGCGCCCTCGCCTTGCATCAGGGGCGCCGGATCCAATCCCGGTCAGTGCCGGGAATCCTGCGCGAGGTGCGGGACATGCATCGGCTGACTGGTTGGAACGGCATTTTGAACAACGTGGGGGGCCCCACCGCCAATTTCTGGGGCGCGCGATGCACGGCTCCCACCTCATCCTGCCGTCGAACGAGTTGCCTCTGGCCGGCCCCCTGCCCGCATTTCAAGACGGACCAGGTTGGCCTCGCCGCCCTGCTTCGCAAACTGGCGGCCCTGCCCGGCATGCGCCAGGTCCGTTCCGCCAGCGGAATCCGCACCGACGCCGCCTTACGCGAACCGGCCTACCTCGACGCCCTGCTGCGAGACTTTGTGGGCGGCCAGCTCACGGTTGCCCCCGAACACCGCTCACCCCGCGTTCTGGACCTGATGCGCAAACCGTCGTTCGAAGGATTTGAGGAATTCGTGCGCTGCTTCGAAGCCGCGGGCAAACGCTCCGGCCGGGAACAGTACATCGTCCCCTACCTGATGAGCGCATTCCCCGGTTGCACGGACCGCGACATGCGCGAACTCGCCGCCTGGTTCAGGCAGCGGGGATGGAAACCCCGCCAGGTGCAATGCTTCATACCGACCCCCGGCACGGTGGCCACCGCCATGTACTGGTCCGGCAAGGCGCCGGACGGAACCCCCATCCACGTCGCCCGTTCCGACGCCGAACGGCTCCGTCAACATGGGTTGCTGATCGATTCACCAGCGCCGCCATCACGGGGAACCGTCAATCGGCGGCGACGATCAGCCCCTTGAGATACCGCGATTCGGGAAACTCCAACCCCACCGGATGATCGGCAGGCTGATCCATCCATCCCACGATCCGGGCGGACCGGCGAGCATCCACCCCGGCCGATGCCACCACCTTGTGGAACAGGTCCGGACTGATGTGCCCCGAACAGGAGAAGGTGAACAGCAGTCCCCCGGGCGCCAGCAGTTTCAAAGCCAGCAGGTTGATATCCTTGTAGGCCCGGCAGGCGCCTTCAACCTGGGTCTTGGTCTCGGCAAACTTGGGCGGATCCAGCACCACGAGGTCGAACGTACGCGCCGCATCACGGCATCGTCGCAGGTATTGTCCGACATCCGCCTCGACACATTCGCACCGGGCCGGGTCAATATCATTCAAGGATGCCTGGTCACGGGCAAGGTTTAACGCCGGACCCGACGAATCAACCTGCACGACATGCGCGGCGCCGGCTCGTAAGGCGGCAATGCCAAAAGCCCCGGTATAGGAGAAGGCATTGAGCATTCGACGGCCTGCCGCCCAGCCCGCCACCAGGCCGCGATTCACCCGCTGGTCAAGGTAGAACCCGGTCTTGTGCCCGGCCCGTACATCCACCCGGTACCGGCAATCCCCTTCCCGGATCTCAACCGGTCCCTTGGGTTCCCGGCCCGCCAGCAGGCCGGTCATGGGTTCCAACCCTTCATACCGGCGCGACGGGATATCCGACCGTTCAAAAACGGATACAACCCCTTCCAGGCCCGACAAGGCCTCTGCCACAACCGGTTTCCACCGCTCCATGCCGACCGCCGAGAACTGGCAGACCACGGTATGGTCATACCGGTCAACCACCAGCCCCGGCAATCCATCCGACTCCCCGAACACCAGGCGACACGCCAGCCCCGGCCCCACCAGACCCAACCGGACCCGCCATGCCACCGATTGCTCCAGGCGACGTTGGATCCATCCGGCATCCACCGGCTCGTCCCGGTTCCGGGTCCAGACACGGATCCGGATATGGGAGGAAGGCGACCAGGCCCCGCGTGCCAGCCAGGTCCCGTCGGCCGCCGTAATCTCCACGGTATCACCCGGTACCACATCCGACGGTTCATCTGCCAGGGCACCGGCAAAGATCCAGGGGTGCCCGCGCAACATCGCACGGTCCGCCCCGGGTTTTAATCGAATGGTTGCCATATCATTCCGTCCACTATTTCAAACCCTGCACCATGACCCGCGGGGTGGGGTTATCCACCCAGCCGGCAGGCCGTTGGCCGGCGCCTTCCCGTTGCCAATCACCCAGGTCAGCCCGGGCTTTTTCCGCCAGGGACAGCAACCGCTTGACCACCTCCGGATGTTGTTTCGAGACCTCGCGGGTCTCCCCCAGGTCGTTCCGGACATCATACAATTCCAGCGTGGATGAGGGTGCCCGCAGAGGATCTCCGGCCAGGAAACTCACTTTGTGCTCCAACGGCAGGTAAAGCTTCCAGCAACCCGATCGCACCGCCTGTAATTGATGCATGTGGTAATAGAAGAAACCCTGGTCATCATACGGCGAAACGGCACCCGGCGCATTGAACAGGATGGGCCTTATATCGTGCCCGTCGATGATCCGGTCGGCAGGCGCCTTCGTCCCGCCCAACCGGGCAACCGTCGGCAGGATGTCCATCATGGTCAGCAGGTCGTCACGGACCATACCGGCGGGAATCTTCCCGGGCCAGCGGGCGATGCAGGGGACACGTTGCGCCCCCTCAGACGTGTTGTAGCCCCACCCTTTCAAGGGTGCGTTGGTCCCCTGTTGGGGATGATGTTCCACCGCACCATTATCCGAAGTCCAGACCACCAGCGTCTTTTCGTCAATTCCCAGTTCCTTCAAGGTGCGCATGATTTCGCCGGCGGACCAGTCGAGTTCCTCGACCGCATCGCCGTAAATCCCGTTGGCGGACCGCCCTCTGAATTCCGGGCTGGCAAACGGTTCATCGCAACTGCCCGGCATGGCCTGCGGCAGATAGAGGAAGAAGGGGCCGTCCCGGTGCTCCCGGATATACGCAATGGCCGCTTCGGTATAACGGCGGGTCAGGTAATCGCGGTCCGGCGGCGCCTCGATCACGGTTTCCTGGCGCATGAGGGGGAGCGGTGGCCGGTTCGGCATCCGTTCCGAGGGAACCATATCCTCACTGTAGGGAATTCCAAAAAACTGGTCATATCCATGCCGGGTCGGTAGGAAGGGGGACTGGTCCCCCATATGCCACTTCCCAATGCAGGCGGTGGAATAACCGGCCGCTTTCATCAGGCGGGCCACGGTGATTTCCGAAGGGTTCAGGCCGCGGTTTGCCACCGGCATCAGGACACACCGGCCATGCCCGTCTTCATGCAGGTTGAGCCGGCGGGGATAACAGCCCGTCATCAGGCTGGCACGGGAGGGGGTACAGACTCCACTGGTGCTGTAATAGCTGGTAAAGCGCATGCCTTCCTGCGCCATCCGGTCCAGGTTGGGGGTCCGGTGAAGTTTCGATCCGTAGCATCCCAGATCTCCGTAACCGAGATTATCCATCAGCATCACGATCACATTCGGCTTCATCGTCGCTCCTTCATTTCACATTCAATCATGCTGCATCTCGTCCCATAAGGACTGGTTGAACGGCGCATGCCGGGACGGGCACGATTCCCGGTGGCACACCTCGCAACTGCGGAAATCCTTTTCAACGGGGAACAATACGCCGGACGTCGTCTTGTTGGGGATCATCAGGCAGGAAGCAGTCAGTTTTACGCCGATCGCAGCCTCCACGTCCCCCATCAGCGCAAACAGCGGACGTTGTTGCTCGATCGGCCAGACATCGGCATCACCGGAACCTGGCCGCATGACCGCCGTCTTGCCCAACCGGAACACACGATGCAGATGATCATGAAGAAACTGGTGCGCAGCTCCCAGCATGCGGGTTTTGATGGCATCCAGCCAGAACTCCTGCAACGGGTCACCGGCTCCGGCAAACCCATCATCCAGTTCCCGCCCGCAGGTGGCCACCATGGGGAAAACCCGCTCGACGGCTGCCAGATTCCGCGCCAGGGTCCGGCTGGTAAACAGGGTTCCACCCGCCCGCACGGTATCACCCTCGCGGGCTTCGATAAAGGCAACCGTATAGGCCGCCTTGGGCCTGCCGACCCGCTTGGCCAGGTCGATCAGGGTCTGCAGATCATCGGCATCCGACGTGTCCGGTTCAATATGAACCTGCTTCATGATCGTGTCCGCATCCAGCGAAAAGGGAATATCGTTGAGGATTTCCATTGTTATTCCTTCGATGGGTTTGGCGTTGCATGGCGGCAGACCCACCGTGTCCCGCCCACCACCAGAACCGCAAATGCCAACTCGGTAAACACGTCACGAGATGAACCGTATGCATTACTGATTGCATATCCAACCGCAAAATGGGCCAGGGGTGAGGGCATGATGAGGATTTACCTGCTGGCCGGATGCGTGGATGCATCACGCGCCGCCATGATGCGGTCGTACAGTGCCTGCATGGTGCTGATGGTCCGGCGTCCATCAAAGTCGTCCGCACGCCGGCGGGCGGCGGCACGAAGACGAACCGCCAGCGCAGGGTCTCCCGCCAGCCGGATCAGCTGGTCCGCCATGACCGGCACATCGCCGGGCACGAACAGCAAGGCCGTATCATTATCCTTCAGAATCTCCCCCTGCCCATCGGCCGTGGAAGCCACGATGGCATTGCCCGCCGCCAGCGCTTCATACAGGGTGTTGGGGGTCCCCTCCATATGGCTGGGGAACAACTGGATATCAAAGCATTGGATGATCTGCCGGGCATCGGCGCGGAACCCGAGGAACTTCACCCCTTCATCCAGCTTCAATTCCTGCACCAGGCGCCGCAGGACATCACCATAGGTGCCGTCACCCACCACCCACAGCACCGCACGGGGGTAACGTTCAAGCACCACCTGTAGGGCTTGAAAGGCGTCACGATGCCCCTTGTGCGACTCCAATCGCCCCACCACTCCGATCACCAGCGCGTCCGGCCCGGCGCCCTGTTCCCGCCGAAAAGCCTGAATCTGATCCGGGGTCATGCGGGGCATGTCCTGGAGCAACATGCCATTATAGAGGACCTGCACCGCCTCCGGCCGCAAGTAACGCCCATGAATGCAGAATTGCCGGGTGGATTCCGACACCGCCAGGGCATGTCGCGTGAAACGGCCCAACAGCCATTCGACGGGGCGCTGAAACCAGGGCACCGTATGCGTATTGCATCGCTCATGCACAATCACGGGAGTGCCAGTCAACAGGCCGGCCACCCGTCCCCAAGTGCAGGCGCCGTATCCGTGCGCATGGATGATGTCCACCGACTCACGGCGCAGGATCTTCAGCAGGCTGAACAGGTTGCGGGGATCCATCGCGCCAAAGCCGAGATACAACGGTGACAAGCCTGCCTGCTCCATCACGAGGGCGGCCTTGTCACGCCCCTTGCGGCTGCACAACAACACCCGGTATCGCACCGTGTCGAACGCCGGCATCCACCACTGAAAACTGCGGGCCACGCCATGCAGGGAGGCGTCACGCCCCCCGAAATGCTCGCATAACTGAAGCACCGTGATGCGTCGGTCGGATGGAGTCGGTTTAGTCACGGGCAAAGGTCTTGAGTTTCTCGGGTTTACACAGGTTCCGTTTGTCATGCGAAACCCGCAGACAACGCCTGCAGATGTACCGGGGACGGGTCACCTGTTCAAGAAATTCCTCCAGGTGGCCGGCCACCTGTTTTTCCGTCAACTGACAAAACCGCGTCTTCTTGATCGCCTTAGCCATGGATTCCAACCTTTCGCCTGACGACATCATACCAGGCCCGTGCTTGCTGCGCCAGTTCCACGCGTTCCGCTGCGGTCAACACGACAAACCACGCGACAATATAGAAGACCGCACACCCCAATCCGCCGGCAAGAATCCGGTATACCAGGCCCTCCGGCCATGCCGCCGCCAGCATCACGGCGGTCGCCAGCGCAACCGGCAGAACCGAACCGGACCACGAAACCGCCTGCCGGTCCACAAACCGCCGGGACAGCCCCAGCATCCATAACCAGTCCACTGCGGCACGTACCGCCCAGGCTACGGCCGAACCCGCAATGCCCCACCGCCCGCACAGGTGCCAGGTGAACAGGATATACACCGGGAGTTGGGCCAGGTGCACCCGGGCGGACAAGTCGGGTCGCCCCACGGCCTGGATCAGGAACCACGGCACCATCGACATGCTGGTGATCATGACCCCGATGGTCAGGGTCACCATCACGAATGAACTGCCCGCCTCGAATTCCGGTCCCAGCCACAGCCGCAACCCCACCGGTGTCAATACCACCACGCCCAGCATGATGGGGAACACGGCCAGGAGCAGGTGTTTCATCCCCCGCGCAAACAACCCGGACAATCCCGCATCGCCCCGCGCATGGCCCGCGACAAATTCAGGAAACAACACAGCAATCCGGGCCCGCGTGAAAATCAGCAGCCGGACCACGATCTCGGCCGGCGTGGCAAAGAAGGTCACCGCCTCCACGGAACGGACCATCCCGATGATGAACCGGTCCACGTGCTGCATCAACGGCACCGCGAGATTGGACACGGTCATCCACCCCCCGAACGAGAACAGCGGCAGTACCTCACGCGGTTCCCACCGGATGTTCCGACGCAACAACGGCAGGGCCGCAAAACATCCGCCCAGGTACCCCAGGCATTCGGCGACCCGGCCCGCGATCAACACCGCAACAACCACGGTCAGGTTGGTCGTGAATGGCAGGACCAGGACGGGACCGAGGAAGGTGAAGGCGCCGGCCGGCATGCGCAGCAGGTTCACCAGGCGGAAACGGCGGCAGGCTTCCAGGGTGCCGGTCAGTCCGGTGGTCA
>MHBQ01000154.1 GCA_001803315.1 Lentisphaerae bacterium RIFOXYC12_FULL_60_16 | reverse complement strand
GACCTGTATGAGCGCATCGGCCGGCGGGATCCGTCGGCCTCACGGGCTTATCGTCGTTTTGCCCATGAACTGGACCGACGGCTTCCGGAGGTGCATGAGGTTCTGGATACCTGGATGATCAAGGGTTACGTTCAACATGCCCTGTATCAGGCCGGGTTGCCGTTTGAAGAGCACGTTACGGTAGCCCCCCGCAAAAAGGCATCCGTTTCAAACCGGTGAAGTGGTTATCCGATAGCGGATTCCCGGTGTGGTTGCAAAGCGAATCTGGTGGTTTTCACGATGCAGGGTCACCGTGCGGCCGGAATCCCCGGTTACGATGCAGGTGCCCGGCAGGTTGGTTATGATGCAATCCTGAGCCAGCTGACTGATTACGGTTGCATCCTTCAGTTTGCCTTTTTCCCATTCCATGCCGACGGTGAATCCTCCGCGTGCCCGGAGCCCCGACACGCGTCCGTCCGGCCATGCGGATGGAAGGGCCGGTAGAAGCCGCAGTGTGCCGCCCTGACTTTGCAGCAACATTTCAAGAACGGCGGCCGCGCCGCCCAGGTTGCCGTCAATCTGGAATATGCGGGGCGGATGCAGGTCGAGCAAGGCGTCGGTTGCGAAGTCGGTGAGCAGGTGGTTGAGGTGTTCCCACGCCGGTTCTGCCCGGCCGAGCCGTGCAAACAGGCAGGCCGTCCAGGCGCGGCTCCACCCGGTGTGCCCGCCGCCTGCCGCCAGGCGCCGTTCGAGCGAAATCTCGGCTGCATGCCAGAGGTCCGGGGTTTTCACCGGATCCAGCAATTCGCCGGGGAAAAGCCCGATCAGGTGGGATACATGCCGGTGGGAAGGTTCCACCTCGTCAAAGTCCTCATTCCATTCCTGCAGTTGGCCATGTCGTCCCATGCGCAGGGAGGGGAGCTTGTCCCGCAGGCTGCGCCACTGTTTCCGCTTGTCCGGATCGGCGTCCAGGAGCTCAGCGGATCGGATTGCGTATTCGAAGGTTTGCCGTGCCAGGATGACGTCCATCGTTGCGGAGACGCACAGGCTGACCGGCAGATCGCCGCCACCGACGAACCGATTTTCCGGTGACTGGGAAGGGACCACTTGCAGGTTGCCGGCGTTGTCCTCGACCAGGTAATCCTCGTAGAAGGCTGCCACTTCCTTGAAGTAGGGGTAGGCGCGGGTGCGCAGGAACTCGATGTCCGGATTGTATTCGTAGTGCCACCACATATGTTGGGCCAGCCAGGCGGCCGCTCCGATCCAGACAGCCCACCCATATGATTCGGGGGTTGAACGGCCCCAGGCGTCGGTCTGGATCGGGAACCAGACACCGCGGCATCCGTAGAGATCCCGTGCGGCCTTGCGGGCATGGGGTACAAACCGCTCGATATGCTGCAACAAGGCTTCGGCGTAACGTTGCATGCCGGCCGGTTCAGCGATCCAGTAATTCATCTGCAAATTGATGTCGTGGTGGTAATCACTATCCCAGGGGGGCTGAAGGTCTTCGTTCCACTTGCCCTGTAGGTTGGCCGGCAGGGTCGCGGTGGCGGAAGAGGCACACAAGAGGTAACGTCCGTAATGGAAATATAACAGCGGCAAATGGGGGTCCGGACTTCCCGACCGCAGAAGCCGCAGACGTTCGTCGGTAGGAAGGTCCGGTTCGTCGAGTTTCAGGTCCAGGCTCATGCTGCCGAAATGGCGGCGATGTTCAGCAACGTGGGATTCCACCCGCTGGTTCCAGGGAATTTTGCCGGGTGAGGTTTTACCGGCGCATTCGGCAGGCGCCGAGCGGCCCTCGACCGTCACCCCGATGTCGATGGTGAAAATGACTTCCCGGACGCCTTGAAGCAGCAATTTTCTGCCATCGATCACGCGTGTTGTTCCGCCCTGTTGGGAGATTCCGGTCTGAATCCGGAATGTCACCCCGTTCCGGATGACGCCATCCATGGTGAATTGTTCAGGGTTGGTGTCGAACGTCAGGGTGCAATCGGGATCGAAGTTGCGATCCAGCCAGGCAACACAATCAAAGGGGGTTCCTCCCTGTTCGACCCGGACCAGGATAACATCGTCGACCAGGTGTGCCAGGCAGGTGCGGGTCAGCCGTGCCGGTCCGGTTCGATAGGAGACCGTGGCCGTGGCGGTATCGAGGTCCAGGGTCCGGTTGTAATCATGGACGAACCCGTGGTTGAATTCGAGGTGCAGGTCTCCGGCGGGCTGATACGGGTCGACCTGATGGGGTTTTCCGCTTACGCCGCCGTTGCCGCCAAACGCGATATTGGCGGCGAGGGTCCCTTCGGCATACTGTCCTGCCAGCAGAAGCCGACGGACTTCCGGCAGGTGATGAGCCCGGGTGTCGTTATCGCGATTCCGGTGACAGCCTTTCCACAACCACTCATGATTGAGGGCAATGCGTTCCTGTTTGTACGTTCCGAGTACCATTGCGGCCAGGCGTCCGGTTCCGATGGGCAAGCCTTCGATCCAATCACGGGCGGGTGAACGGTACCAGAGTTTCATGGGGTTGTCCTATCCGGGAGGTTTCAGCGTTCTTTCATCCATCGCAGGCAGTCGTTGGCCCACGGGAGGGTGGTGTTCAATCCCAACCCGTGTGGGCCTTTCTGGTAGACATGCAGTTCAAATGGAACCTTATGCCGGTTGAGTGCAGAAGCGAACAGCAGACTGTGATCGACCGGAACATTAGGGTCCTCCGCAGTATGCCAGATGAAGCATGGCGGGGTGTCCGGTGTCACGTGCAGGTCGCAGGAAACGTCCGCGATTTGTTCGGGGGACGGGTTGGGGCCAAGCAGGTTGTTGCGGGACCCGGTATGCGAACAAGCACCCTGCATGGTGGTGACGGGATAACAAAGGATGCCGAAATCGGGGCGCACCAGGGCGGGGTTGTGGTACGTGGTGTAGCCGACCACGGAATGAGCCGCAAGGTGGCCGCCGGCTGAAGACCCCATGACGCCGATCCGCCGTGGGTTTATGCCGAAAGAATCGGCCCGTTGACGGATGGTGGCGATGGCGGCCTGGGCGTCTTCCAGCATGGCCGGATGGTGATGCCCCTGTGAACCCAGGCGATATTCAACGACGAAGCAGGCAATTCCATGCGTGCGGAAATGTTCGGCGTACCCTTTCCCTTCATGGTCGGCAAGACCTCCATAACCGCCACCCGGGAAAATGATCAGGCTGATACCGTTGTGCTGATCCGGATCGGGCAGGTAAGGCTTGATGCGGGGGATGGGCCCTGTGGAAGCGTTTTCGAGCGTTGCATGGAAGATGTTGGGATTCGGGTCATCCGCATAGAGACGATACACGACGTGATTGTCGGGGCAGGGAACATCCACCGGCGTCTGGGTGAATGGTGGATCCGGTGGATTGGATCGGATCTTTTCAGCGGCTGCCTCGACCAGCGCCTGGGCCCGGCCGCAAAGTTTCCCCTTGATGGATCCGTCAACCGGGAAGGTGTTTCCGCAGGTCTGGCATTGGGTGGTTTTCTCGTCCACGCGAATGACCCGGCAGGTGATCGGGATCGTCATTTCAGGCTCCTGGAAGACGGGGGAACATATCGTCGGCCTGCTGTGTAACATGAGGCGGGCATGGAATCAATCGGAGAAAATGGAGGCCCATGGGTACATCGCCGATAAACCCGGATCCAGACCGGCCCGGGGTCGGGCCAGCTCCACGGAGATGCACAAATCCCGGCGATACGCCTCCGCCGTATGTTCAGGTGTCTAGTAGATCATGAGGATGGTGGCGGTCATGTGAGTCATGGCGGCGGTTTCGGTATTGCCGTAGGCGCCCATGTTGATCCGTTTTCCCTGGGGGAAAGGTTCCGTGCCCCACGGATAGGCAGGGTGCCCCTTATCCATCAAGTCGCTGTTTACGTCGGAACGGACCATCGATGCGTTGGCGAAATAGCCGCCGGTAAAGGTTCCCTGACGTGACTTGAGGTGGAAGTAGGTCAAATCGTGGAAATTGGGGGCGCTGGAAACGCAGTTGGTGCCATCGGAGGGGATGTTGATCCGGCAGTGGTCGAACCTGAAGGTGCCTGCACCCACGGTATCGCTGGAGGCGTTTCCCCAGAAGATGGTGTTGGTGGCATTGACCGTCCCGTTATCACAGCGCATGCCCTCGATGTTGCCATAAACGATCGTGCAATTCTCGATATTGGCGCGTCCGGTAAATCCCAGGTAGGGATCGCCGGCCGAGAGATTGCCGCCTCGTGCATAGGTGGCGCTGTAGGGTGTGTAAATCGAATTGTAGGCGAGCAGGGTGTTTCGGAACAGGTGGTTGCCGGATCCTCCCAAATATACACCGCCGCCATAGAACGGGCGGCGATCATAGGTGGTGCTGGTTCCCTTGAGTTGGTTGTTCCGTATGACGGTGCGGACAACGGTCCAACTGCTGTTACGGAAGGCGATTCCGCCACCGGATACGGTACGGTCGTACGATGCAATGTTGGCGTTGGTGCCCAGATTGTTGGCGATGTAGCAATTCGTGATGGTGCCATACGTGTCCCATGTGTAGATGCCGGCTCCGAAATTGTATGCCGTATTGGGCGGGGCTGCGTTGCAGTTCCGGTTGTTGACGATGTGGCAATTGTCGAGGGTCAATCCCCGGTTGTAGGCGGCATAGATTCCACCGCCGTTGAGTTCGGTGTAATTGTTGGAAATGACACAGTTGCGGATCGTCGTATCGTGGCTGAACTGGATGCTCATGCCGCCGCCGGTCAGGACGCGGTCAAGGGTCATACCACGCTGGATGGTCAACCCTTCGATCCTGCCGAAGGAGTGGTCGTAGAGGTCGATGGCACGGGCCGTGTCGAGGGCGTCGATGATTGTGGTGGATGTGTTTGTGCCAATGATCTCGATGCCGTAACGCCGAACCAGCAGTGGGAAAACTTTCCAGGATGGTGCGCCTTCGGTATAGGTTGCCGCCGCGACATGGATCCTGGTTCCCTCGATGGCCGATTCAAGTGCACGGGTGATGCGTCGGAAGGCATAGAAGGGTTCATAGCCGTCATTGGAGTCATCCCCGAAGTCCGGACTGAACACGTCGCCGTTGACATACAGGTCGTCGAGATATTCCGGTAATCCTTCCCGGTGATGGTATCCGACACTGAGTGTGCCGGTGTAGGTTCCCCCGGTCGGGGAGGTCGTGTAGCCGGCCAATCCGGCGGCGTCGATGGTCTGGCTTCCCATGACGTGGCAGGGACTGGTGGGGTCCAGATAGAGGCCACGGGTGAATTTCGGATTCTCGGAGAAACAGCCGGTTCCCGCATCCCCGTTTTCCGTGTTGCTGTATTGCAGGGTAAGGCCCGCGATTGCATAAATATCGTCGGTGTTTTCCCACAGGATGGAATCGCGCACGGTGACGTTACCGTTGTTGCGGTAGATGCCGTGGTTTTGGTTGCCGGCGATCGTGCTGTTCTCGACGGTGATGGCGGCTGCCGCTTGATTGACGTAGATGCCGCCGCCATTATAGCCGTAATTCCCTTCGACATGGTTGTTGGCGATCACGCAGTTCTTGAACAGATAGGTTCCGTAGTTGACGAATATGCCGCCGCCGAACGTATAGCCGTAGTTGGGCGATGCCAACCGGTTATACCGGAAGACGGAGTCCCGGAATGTCAGGTTTCCGCTGTTGAGAAACACGCCGCCACCATAGCCATAATCGTAGTTGACCCAACCGTTGACCAGGTTGATCTCAATCACGGAATTTGAAATCAGGCCTGTGCAGTTGTCAACGTATATACCGCCTCCATACGAAAATTGGGAACCCCTGATCACGGTGTTGTTGGCGATGAGGCTGCCCAGGATGCGGATGTTGTTGACGTTGAACAAGGCAAGCCCGCCGCCGTACGAGACGCTCTTGTTGTGATTGAACCGGCAGTTGTTGAACGTGATGTCCCTGGCATTGGCGACATAAGCGCCGCCTCCCGCGCCGCCAATTGCGCCGCCGTCGAACCGGATGGAATCGAAAATGACGTTGGTGACGCCGCTGATCTGCAGGATCCGGAGTTCGCCGTTCCGATTGGTCAGAATGGTGGCGCCGGATTTTGCTCCGGGGGTGCCCGTGATTCCCTGGTAACCGCCGTAAACGAAGACGTGGGAGTTTGTCACGGTTGCTTCCTCGAACACGCGAATGGATTGCCCCCTGACATAAACGATGTTGGTCTGGCCGGACATGCAATTGCGCAACGCCTGGCCCAGGGAGGTGTAGGCGTCCGTCCAGTTGTAACCGGTGCCCCGTCCGGCTGCTGTCGCGGAAACATAACGAATGGCATTCCGTCCGAAGGGCATCGGGGGAGATGCCCAGTTGGTACCGTATACATTGACCGCATAACAGGTGTAGAAGTAATTCGAGTTGGCCAAAATGGTGATGTTCGTCTGGAACGTGTCGGCCTGCAGACCGAGTGAACGGACATTCTGCCAGAGGGCCGTTGAATTTCCCTGTTCCTCGAATCCCCAGCAGACATAGACCTGGGGTATGCTGCCGCCCGTACTGGTGACGCGTCCCTTCAGGGTTACGAGCGTGTTGGACACCGGTACGACGCCTTCGTTTTCCACTTCCGGTTTAGCCTGGCCGGCGATGAAGGACTCGGTGGTGGGTGCCCAGGCGGTATCACCGGCGGCGTTCGACGCAAAAGCGCGGTAATAATACGGGGTGGCATTGACCAGGTTGTAAACCCGTTTGGTGAAATTGGCGGGGCTGTCCAGGCGGCTTACATACACATTGGTGGTCCAGGCGGCCGGATTGTTGGTTCCATCCGAAGCTCCGTAATAGAACCACAGATCGACGCCGGGGCTGCCGATCTTTACCAGGGTTGCGTTCAGGTTGGCCGCATTCGTCGAGACGGCGTTGACCGGGCGGTTGGTTACCGTCAGGGGCGGTGACTTGGATGCCACCGGGGTGTTTCCGTAGGCGCCCATGTTCACGATTCCGCCATTGGGGGCAGGTTCGTACGTTGGCATGATTCCGGGATAGCAGCGGTCAATCAGGTAACTGGTAATGGTCGGGTGCGTGGTCCAGCTTCCCCCGGAGAAGAAGCCGTTGATGTAGTGGCCGTATTGTGACCGGAGGTGGAAGAATTGTTCATCCACGAAATTCGGGGTTACCGAGATGCATCCATAGATCCCTTCGCGGTCGCCGTCCTCGATATTTGAATAGAACAGCTTGGCGGAGAATTCAGCGCCTTCATAGATGTCATCTCCGTTGCCCCACAGGATGCTGTTGCTGACAACCACCGTTCCCTGCGCCCACAGGCCGTTCGGCCCCTCGGAGGAGGATGAATTGGTGCCGTTGTTGACGATGGTGCTGTTGACGATGTTCACGATGCCGTTGGCATAGATCCCGTCGGCGTAATTCGCCCTCGCGTAACCCAGGTTGTTGTTGCCGATCACCAGGCAGTTGGTCAGGGAGTGGGGGCCGCCCGATACGAACGCGATGCCGGCGCCTTGCTCGGTCTGATAGCTGGCCAGGTAGATGTTGTTGTTACGGACGACCGACCGGTTGAGGGAGACGCTGCCGCCCGCCACATAGATGCCGCCCCCCTGGATGGTGCCGTTCCAGGGGCCCGGGGCTACCACGCTCTGGTTGGCTTCGATCATGCTGTCGCTGATGACCGCGCTGCTGTCGCGAAAAGCCATACCGACACCCCGGGGCATGGCATTGGCGCCGCCGTTGAGCGTGTTGGAGGCGATGACGCAATCGACGATCCGGATGTCGGTGGCATTCACCACGTCCAGGCCGGCGCCGTATTCCAGGATGCCGGGGATCATGTAATAGCCGTTCCGTATGGCGACACCTTCGAGTCTGCCGAAAGACAGGTCCGGGATGGACATGACGCGGATCTGGGTCGGGTCGCCGGGAGCTGCGAATACGGTGGTGTTCCGGTTGGTGCCTTTCAGGTGTACCCCGGCCGTATCGAATACCAGGGGGAAGGTTTCGCCGCCGGCCTGGTTGTAGGTTCCCTTGGCCACATGGATGTGGGTGCCGATATCCACCCTCGACAGGGCGCGCGTTATGGTCCGGTAGGCCGTTGCCCAACTGGTGCCGGCGTTGGTGTTGTTGCCGGTCGGGGAGACGTAGATACGGGGCAGGGGATGCACGCCCGGATAATGGTAACCGAGGTCCACGTTGCCGGTGTCCGCGGTCCCGTTGGTCTGGGTCGTTTTACCCGTAAGTCCGGCTGCCGCGACACTGCGGCTTCCGGCGTTGACACACGGATTGCCCGGGGACAGGAAGAATCCCTGCTCAAGACCGGGATTGACCGAAATGTTATTGTTGATGCCCACCTGTTGCCCGTTGCCGATGTTGCAATTGAAAGTCGCTACGATGGCACTATTGGTAACGTCCTGCTCGTTGCGCCACAGAATACTGTCGCGAATCGTGGTGGTGGCAATCCCGCGGACCCCTTCGCCCTTGTTGCCGGCGATGGTACAGTTTTCCAGGGTCAGGGTGCCGGCCGAATGATAGACGCCGTCGCCCTGTGAATAGGTCGGGTTGTCGAGGTATCCCCACCCGTAATTCTGGACCATCAGGCAGTTCCGTACGAGATGTGCTCCACCTTGCACGGACAGACCGGCTCCCCGGGCGTATCCCGCATTCGCGGAGGATCGCGCGGTGTTGTAGAACAGGATGGAATCGCTGACCGTCCATCCGCCGTTCTGCAGGTGCATGCCGGCGCCAAACAGTTCGTAACTGGTTACGATGGCCTGCTGGCGGTTTCGTCCAATCCAACAGTTGGAGATCATGCCGTAGCTGTTGTAGGCATAAAGGCCGCCACCATAGGTGTAAATGCTGCCGGCCGAGCAGGTGTTGTTGGAAATGATGCATCCGTTGATCAGGATATTGGTTGAATTGAAAATATCGATACCGGCCCCGTTGCCGTTGAGGAAGCCCGAGGTGATGGTGAGACCTTCCAGCGCGACATTGGCGACATTCTGGATGGATATGATCCGGATATTGTTGCCCGGATAACGGTTGAGGATGGTGGGGTACAAGGTTGAATTCTGCAGGCCGGGATTTCCGACCCCCTCATATCCCCCCCGTAACGATACGTTCGAACGGGTCAGGTCCAGTTGGGCAAACATCTGGAATGCGCCACCGGCGCCACCCTTGAGGTGGATGCGGTTGGTTTTGGTCGAGCTGCAGGCCGCCAGCGCGTCGGCGATCGTGGTGAATGCGTTGGGCCAGTTATAACCCTGGGCGGAACCGGCGGCCAACGTGTTGACATAGACCATCTTGTAGGCGCCGAAATCCATGGCGGGATCGGCCCAGCTTGATCCGGCGGAGTTGGTTGCGTAACACCGGAAGAAATAATTTTCGCCGGGCACCGTTGCGACCACCATTTCGAATGCCCCGGTTTGTATGCCGATGTTTTCGACACGATCCCAGGCTGCGGTGGAGGTCCCGGCTTCAGACGTGCCCCAGCAAATGTAAGCGCGGGTTGCGGCGCCGCCGTCACTCAGCAGTTGTCCCTGCAAGGTGATGGAGGCGGTCCCGTCGTTCAGCACGCCACGGTTCTCAACCTCGGGTGGAGAGGGTTTCGCAACGAAATTGGTGGAAGGGGTGGCCCAGGCGCTGCCACCGCCGCTGTTGGAAGCAAAGACGCGGTAATAGTAGGTGGCCCATGCCGTCAATCCTTCAATCTTGGACCAGAAACTGGCCGGTGTATTGTAACGGCCCACGTAGACATTGGTGGCCCAGGCGGTGGGATTGTTGGTGCCGTCAGTTGCACCCCAATAGAACCAGATGTCGACATCCGGGCTGCCGATGTTGTCCAGTTGTCCCCGCAGGATCGCGCTGATGGGGGAGATGCCGGAGGGTGCCAGGTTCTGGATGGCCAGGGGATGTGATTTTGAAGCGACCGGGGTGTTTCCGTAGGCGCCCATGTTCAGTCGTCCGCCATTGGGATCCAGTTCCAAAGTGAAGGACGCCGCGGGATTGCCGGCATCGATCGCCGGGCTGAGTTCTGCGCCGTTTACCCAGCTGCCGCCCTCGAAGAATCCGCCGGAATATTGGCCGTAGGGAGATGAGAGGTGGAAGGTGTTGGTTTCGCTGAACCGGGGATCCACGTCCGTGCATCCGTCAATCAGGTAGTTGTCCCCGTCCTCGATGATGGAATGGTTGAGGCGGATGCTGCCAACCACGTTCTCATAGATATCGTCGCCGTTTTGCCAAAGGATGCTGTTGTTGGCCCAGGCTGCCCCCCCGATCCGGTAAATGCCGTGGGTCTGGTTTTTGGCCAGCGTACAATTCTCGAATGTCGTATTTCCGCCGTCCAGCCACAACCCCAGGCCGTAATTGCCGGCAATCAGACAGTTCCGGAATAGGACTGTGCCGGAGGGTCCGATAAAGATGCCATCCCCCCGGGCCGGTTGGTAATTGTTGGAAGGGAAGCTGTCGTTCTTGGCGATGATCGTATGGGAAACTTCGGCGACCCCGTTGATGTATACGCCGCCACCGCCATTGCGGGCATGCAGGTAATCGCCGCGCGCGACGTTGTGCATGATGATGCAGTTCGTCATGAACAGGGAACCGCTGACGGATGCCACCCCGCCGCCATTACCGTGCTGGAGGTTTGAGGACGAAAGGGTATAGGCCCGGTTGGAATTGACCACGCAGTCCACCATCGTCAACGAACTGTTCTGGCTGCAGATGGCACCTCCGTAGATGTTACCACCGTTCACCGTGGTCAGGTAGCAGCGGTTGCTGACGAAGTTGCAACTGTCGAAGATCACACGGGTACTGTTGTCGATCAGGACTGCCCCGCCGCTGCCGGTGGGATGGCTGGCGCTGCGGGGATGGCCGTTGGTGAATGTGATGTTCTGGATCAATCCATCCTTAACTCCGGAGATATCCATGAGGCGATGATAGGCTACAGGATTCCTGGTAATAATGGTTTTCCATGTGGCGGGATTATTGGTGCCGGGGGTGCCCGACACGCCTTGGTAGCCGCCAATGATGCGGACGTAGGGTGTGGTGCAACTGATGGGAGTGCTGAGGACAAAGCGGCCTCTGGCAGCCCCCGCCACGAAGATCTCGTTGGATACCGTGGGGGCGGCGTTCAACGCCGCCTGTAACGAGGTAAACGCCGTGATCCAGTCCGCCCCGGTGGTGTTATTGCCCGCGGTCGAGACATAGCGTTCGCCCCAGGTCGTGAACATGATCTTTGCCGACCAGCTTGATCCGGTGTTGTTGGTGGCAAAAAGGCGGTAATGATAGGTTGTCCGGGGCAACAGGCTGACGGCGTTGTAGGCGACAGGATCAAGGCTGTTGAAGTTGGAGCCGACCAGCATGACCTTGTTCCATGCGCTGGTGCTGGTTCCGCCGTCGGTGGTTCCGTAACACGCATAGACCTTGGTCGGGATACCGCCGTCGTGCACCAGCACGCCGTTCAGGGTGGCGGTGCGGGTACGCAAGTTGGCGACCGGTCGCGAGGCGACCTTCACGGCTGTTGCCTGGTCGCTAATGGTCCCCGGCAAAACGAAGGTACTTCCCGCTTGCTGGTTGGCGTGGGAAGCCCAGGCCCAGTCGGCGGAGCGGGTGCCCTTGGAGATCCGAACCTCATCCATGAGGCCTTCAAAATGGTTGCCGTTTCCATTGTAATCGCTGCCGATTCGTGCGAGGCCTGCAAGACCTACGGTTGCCTGGTAAAACAATGGATCACCGCCGGGTTGACCGTCTACATACACGCTACAGGTATTGGCGCTGCCATCGAATGCATACAGGGCATGACGCCAGCGGCCGTCATTGACCCCGGTGCCCATGTTGCCCCGCCAGGCGTTTGAATCGTAGTACGCCAACCGGCCGATTTCCGGCCAATTCAGGGCGGTGATGATGCGCCCACCGGAAAAATCCGTGAAATAGGCGTTGAGTGCTGCATCCGAACCCTTGAACCAGAATTGGATGGTGAACATCCGCTGGGCCGGGAGCGTGGGTGCATAGGTTAGCCCGGTGATGTTGATCCGCCGCAGGCCGGCAAAATCCTGGCCACCACCCACGATGCCCTCGGCGTCGATACACCCCTGGTTGATGCCGTGGTAATTATTGGGGGAAGAATCGATAAACTTCCCGGCGGCATTGGTGGCGTTCAAATGCCACACCGCGAGGAAATCCTCCGTCCAGGTGGCGCCGTTGGTGGTGTAAGCCGGTGGGGTGGTGCGGGCCGGGTCACCCCAATAGGCCCAGAACGTGGTGTTGGTTCCGGATAGCCTGGGAAGCTGGACCCACACGGGGGACTCGCCGGTCCGGTCCCAGCGCTCGATTTCATGATTCAGGAGGGTGGTTCGGTCCGCGTTGACGAAACGCAGGTCGCCGCCGGTGGCCGGCGCGGCCATCTGGTCATAGTTGAACCCGTCGATGGATTCGTTGAGCTTCACCACCACGGGAAAATTGATCAACGTTTCGGAACGCGTATAACCCGGCACGGTGATCTTCATCCAGTACAGCATGCCGCTATCATCGTCGTTGATGAAACCGGTGCCACGCGCCCGGTACAGGCGGGCATTGGTGGGGGTGGCCAGGTTAAAGAGAAACTGTTCCGACGGCCATTCGTCCTGGGTGTCGCTGTTGACGGTGACCGTGAAGGTATGGGACGTTACGACCGGGGTGAAGGTCAGGAGTCCGCTGGCGGCGGTATAGTCGGAACCCGCCAGTGCGGTATTGTTGGCCGAGCTGTAATTGACCGTGGCGTTGGTGGGGCCGCTGATCGAAACGGTGAAGGTGGCGTTGGTTGTGCCGGCGTTGCCCTCGGTCACCACGGCATCGCCGATGGAAATGGAAAAGCCCTTGTATTGCAGCCCGGTCAGGTAAATGCGCTTCTTGACGGGGTCATGAACCACCTGTACGCCGGAGGCATCCCACAGCGCAGGGTTGAGCGAAGCGATGTCGACCTGGCAGGTGCCAGGCAGGGTTGCCATCCATCCGTTGTACGTGATCAGGTCAAACTGATCGCCGGCCTGGGCGACCCCACCGGCATCCTTGATGCGCACGCGCCAGGTACTGTTGAGCGTCAGGTTGCCGCCCACCTGGAGGAGATCGGAGCCGGATGGACCGATTTCCCACTCATACGTTGAATCATTCTGCCAGATGTTGTGACTGGTGGCACGGAGAGTTCCAACCCCTCCGTTGCCGGGAGCCAGGACTCCTTTGGTATTCACGGTGAGTTGCCCGACCATGCCGGTGCCGCTCAACGTCGCCCCAATGGGGTGTCCCACAATGACAAGCCCGGCGCCGTTGTAGCAGACCGTGGTCAGGTGGTTGGCGTTGGTGTGGGTGCCATTGATGCGCAGGTCGCCGGTATAGATGCGGGTTTCGGAACTGTGGGTGTTCTTGGCGGTCAGTTCGAGCAGCCCGTCCCCAAACTTGTACAACCGCCGGGCCGTGGCGTCGCCGTTGGAAATGATGCCGGTGATGCGCGCGTAGTCGTTGGTGGACTGTGGATTGTCAAACGCGAAGAAATAACGATCACCATAGAGGCCGATGTCGTTTTGGAGCGTGACTACATCGTTGGCGGTCCGGGACCCCATGAGCAGATATTGACCGCGGAACCCGTTGACGGCCGCGGAGTTGATCGCGGCACCACCGGAGAGATTGACTGTCAGGGGGCCGCCGTAGGCCGCAAATCCGCCGGAGGCATTCCAATAGACGCCGCCATCCACCGCTCCGATGGTCCTGGTGAAGGTCCCGCTGGTTTCCAGGGCGGTGGGATAATTGTAGCCGGGTTCGTTGAAGTAAAGGCGAGAATTGGAGGGCAGGCCGATGCCGTCCATGGCGCGCAATACCCCGAGCGATATATAGGTTACACCGGTGTAGGCATTGGTCCCGGAAAGCCACAACGTGCCGGTTCCCACTTTGTTCAGGTAGCGTGCGGTTGCATCGCCGTTGGAGATTTGCCCGGACATCCGGGCAAAATCGTTCGGGGTATTGGTGTTGTCATACACGTAGATGTTGCGGTTGGCGTATAGACCGATGTTGTTCCGTAAATTCACGATGTCGGTGGCATTGGACGAACCGAAGAGCAGGTTCTGCCCGTTGAATCCGGTCAGATTGTTGTTCCATGCCAGGGTGATGCCGCCTTCCAGGTTGACGGTCAGGGGGCCGCCATATGCCGAGAAACCTCCCCGGGATTCCCAGTATACCTCGCCGGCACCGTTGCCGATGTTGCGCGTGAACGTGCCCTGCGATTCAAACACGCCGCTCGCCCGCACCTCGGTGAGCCCGCTCAGATACAGGCAGCTGGTGGCGGGCAATCCGGTTCCGTGAATTGCCCCGAGTACCCCGTCATTGATGTAGGTGATGCCGGTATAGGTGTTGGTGCCGGTAAGGTACAGGGTGCCGTCGCCGGTTTTCCGGAAATTACGGCCGGCAACATCCTGGCTAATCAGGCCGGAAAGATAGGCGATGTCGCCGACCGATGCGCCGTTGTCGAATACCCGGACATAATTGTTTGCCTGGTTCAGCTGGATGGGGTTTGTCAAGCGTACGATGGCGTTGGCCTGTTGGGATCCCAGTTGCAGATACTGGGCGTTGAATCCGGCGGTGGGACCGGTCCAGACCAATAGTCCACCGCTGTTCAATGTGACGGTCAGATCACCGCCATACCCTGCGAATCCGCCGTGGGTTGTCCAGCGCACTTCGCCGTTGCCGCTGCCGATATTGCGGAAGAATGTCCCCTTGGATTCCAGAATGCCGGGCAGGCTCTCGGTGTCGGATGAGAATTCAAGGTAGCCACTGGTCCCCCCGGACGGCAGGCCGATGCCGTTATCGGCACGCAAATATCCCCGCTCAATGACGGTCCGGCCGGTATAGGTGTTGGTGCTCTGCAGGATCACCCAGCGGTTCAGGGTGGCCGTTTCGCCCATGGACAGATAAGCGGATCCGGCCAGTGCATTGGACAGGATGGTGTCATTAAAACTGTATTTAGTCGTTGCGGTGATGGTGCCTGGGACGGTTACCCGTCCACTGTCCAGCACCAGGGTCCCGATGTTGAGCGGGTTGGCCAGGGTCAGCCGGCGGCCGCTTCGAACCGTTACCGTCGTCCCGGTGGCGGTCAACGTGGCGTCGGACAGGTTGAGGTCAAGCCCGGATAATGTCAGGGATTGATCCACCCACAGGTCGCGTGTTATGCCGGTCCGGTTAAAAGCTCCGTTGCGCAGGTCCAGGCTGCCGATACGCAGGGACCGGTCCACGTTGACCACGCCGTCCTGGAGGATCAGGTTAAGGCCACGAACCGTGCCCTCCTTGATCGTAAACCAGGATCCGTTGATCAGATAAAGTGTGCTGGCTGACAGGGAGCCGCCGGTGTTCAAGGTGATGAATCCACGTGCATTCCAGATGCCGCCGTCCACCACGGCGCCGGCCGGCACGGTCATGGCGGTGTTCTGGGAGAGGGTGGCGACCTTCAAGCGGGAGGAAGCGCCCAGCGTGAAGGGGCCATCGAGGGCCAGATCAACGCCTGCGAGATGGCCATCAAGCGACAGGGAAGCATTGGGGGAGAGGTACATGGTTTCGAAGTTGGTCACGACGCCGTCGATATCCAGTGTGCCGAGTTGTGCATTGATTACACGGGCGGAGAGTTGGTTGCCGGCGCCTACCCGCACCGTTCCGTTGTTCAGGTCCAGGGTGTTGACGGCATGGTTGGCTTCCACCGTGACGGTGTCGGGGGCGGTGTTGACAATGGCCCGGGTGGTGTTGATGGGGTAGGCGGGGGGGCCACCGGTCCATCGGGAGTCGCCCCAGTTCCCGTCCCCGGCGCCATCCCAGGTAAGGGTATTGGCCGGAGTGCCGGTTTGAACGGTCAAACCCGTCAGGTAAATTCGTTTCCCGATGGTGTCATGAACCACCGAGATGCCGGCGGTGTTCCATCGGGAAAGGTTGCCGACCAGGCTGGTATCGATGGCGGGGGCGTTATAGGTGCATGTGCCGGTATAGCGGAAAAGGGTGAATTGCTGACCGGCGGTGGCGCTGCCGCCGGCATCCTTGAATCGGATGGTCCAGGGGCTGCTCAGTGTGAGTGTGCCGGTGACGTTGACACAACCGCCGGTGGTTCCCAAATCCATCTGGTAGACGGCGCCGCTGTTGAGGATTGTATTGCCGGTGGCCCGGAGGGTGCCACCCCGGCCGTTGCCCGGCGCCAACACACCGAGAATATTGACCGTCAACTGTCCCACCATGCCGGTGCCGCTGAGTGTGGCCCCCGCAGGCATGCCATATTGGGGAACCGTCCCGGCGTAGCAGACGGTGCACAGATGATTGCCGTTGGTGATGGTTCCATTGACGCGCAGTTCGCCAACATAGATTCGGGTTTCGGTGGTATAGGTGTTCTTGGCGGTCAGTTCAAGCAACCCGTCGCCCCCCTTGTACAATCGGCGTCCGGTAGCGTCCCCGTTGGAGAGCACACCCGTAATCCGTGAACGGTCATTGGTGGAATGGGGATTGTCATAAATCCAGATCCAACGATTGCCGCGAAGTTGGATGTCGTTTTCGAACGTGACGACATCATTGGCGGTTCGTGATCCCAACGTGACATACTGATCGCGGAACCCGGCTGTTGCACTGTTCCATACGATCGGGGCTCCACCTTGCAAGTTGACCGTCAAGGGGCCTCCGTAGGCTGCGAATCCGCCATTTACTGAAGCCCAGTACACCTGTCCGGCAGAGGTGCCGATGTATCGGGAGAACGTTCCGCTGGATTCCAATACGGTGGGATAAAAATACGTGGTGTAGTTGAAATAGATGCGTGAATTGGTGGATATGTTGATGCCGTCAATCGCCCGCAGGGCTCCGAATGAAATATAGGTAATGCCGCTGTAGGTGTTGGTGCCGGTGAGCCAAAGAGTGCCGGGGCCGAGTTTTTGCAGATAGCGGGCGGTTGCATCGCCATTGGACAAGGTTCCGTGCATGCGTGCCACGTCGTTGGGCGTGTTGGTGTTGTCATAGACCACGATCGAGCGGTTTGCGCGAAGTTCGACAGGGTTCATGAAATGAACCATGTCGTTGGCTGTGCGTGACCCGAAAGACAGAACCTGGCCATTGAACCCGATGGTGGCAGAAGTCCAGTTTAGAACCGTGTTGGTCTCCAGACGTAGCGTTAGCGGGCCACCATAGGCGGCAAATCCACCGGTTTGTTCCCAGTAGACTTCTCCCGGCAGGGTTCCGATATTACGATTAAGCGTTCCGCTGGCCTCATAGACTCCGCTGGTAAGAGGCCAGGATGAACCGCTCAAATACAAGGGGCCATTACTGGATAGCCCGGTTCCGTATATTCCCCGGATGACGCCATCATCGATACGGGTAATTCCTGTGTAGGTATTTGTTCCGCCAGAGGGATTTAACCAGAGTGTTCCATAGCCTGTTTTGCCGATCCCATCAGTCTGAACAAGGATATTTGTTTCAGATATAATGGTTATGGGAGGCACAAAATAATCAACACCAAATAAACGTGCGCTTATTAAGCAGATGATGGCTAAAATGCCGGCCCGTGGCGACAAGCCGAATGTAGCACCAAATTGCCGGCTCGTATGCAAGTTTCCCCCGATCCGGACACATCCTGCATGTTGTTTTTGTCGATGCATTAAGATCTCGTGAAAGACCCCTTCTTTTCTCCTACATTGTATAATTTTAGACGCCTTGAGTCAATGGCATCTTCCGGCCGTCAGCGGTTCCAAATACTGGTAAGGAAGAGGCTGGATTGAGCGAGGGAAGCAAAAGGGATTGAGACGAGGGCATATCGAGGAGGCC
>MHBQ01000153.1:29985-33274 GCA_001803315.1 Lentisphaerae bacterium RIFOXYC12_FULL_60_16 | reverse complement strand
GGCGGCTGGTTCTACTACAACGGCGCCAACTATGCGGTGGCGATGACGCAGACGGTGGGTGCCTTGACTTTGGCAGGCGGGCCTTCCACCATTACGGTGTATCGTAACAACGGAACCCCACAACTGGTGTTTGACAATCTCAGCCAAACCAGCGGGGCCTACATTAATTTCTGGTATGGCGGGGTTGTCCTTGGTAGCGCGGCGGTGAATGCCCCGAAGGTTCTTTTCAGCACACCGCCTGATGTTGTAGGTGGCGGCGGGGCTGCCGGGTCGAAGACCATGAGTATTCTCCCGGGCGCCCGTTCGGGGGATAACCTCGTTGTGTACGATGTATACGGCATCCGGGCATTGTTGGCGGCGGAATATAATGCAGTTGCGGGCAACGACATCAATGGCGCTGGTGCAACGGAGAACGTGAAAATCTCGCTGACCACGCCGATAGCCGTTCCTGCGCTCACCGCTAACCGGACGATCAATTCCCTGACGTTTACCCCGGGAGCCAATCTGACGTGGGCGATGGGCAACACGCTGACATTGACCAGCGGTCAGTTACTCAGTGCAACTGTCAACAGTTCCAGAAATATCACGTCAGGGAAACTAACGGCGGGGTCAGGTTCCGCGACCGATCTCAACATCACGGTCATGCAAAACACGTTCACGATTGGTACTAGCTCGACGATCACCAATAATGGGGCGGGTGTGATCACATTGGTCAAGAGCGGGGCGGGTACGTTGACGCTGGCAAACACCGCCGTCGATAATCCCTATTCCGGCGGCACCTTCGTGAACGAGGGTCTACTGAACACCAGCGCCACGGCCAATCGGCACTTTCTGGGTACGGGACCGGTGCGGGTGGACAACGCGGGCTTGTCGCTCGGGCATGTCGGCGCAACGGCCAACGCGTCGGGCGCCGACTATACGGTTGTAAACGCCGGCTACGTGTTCGTCCCGAACTATGCGTTCACCAGCAACGATACGTTCGACATCGGGCCCAACAGCATCGTCTATTCAACCGCGGTGGGGGCGGGTCTCGGCCTGAACAGTCTGGATCGCGGGGTCGGCGGAAGCGCGTTCACCAACATCGTGTTGGCTTCCGACGCTATCATCGGGCAACCTGCCCTGGCCACGGCGTTCAACCGGGATCTCGGCACGATCAAGAACCTGGGAACGAATGCGGATCTGTACTACGGTTTGGGTGTTGCACAGGGGAACGCGCTGGGCAGCATTGAGATCGGCCACGGCACCCCCTTCAAGGGCATCAGCACGATGCGCGGGGCCGTAGCCTGGAATCTCGGTACGATCAACGTGGCTGCCGGCACGAGCAATATCTATCTCCAGGGACTCGGTGTGCCGGGCGTGGCGCCTGCCATTTTGACCCTGGGCAATTACGCCCAGACCGCCGGTGGGGCGGTTCTGAATCCGGCCGAAGCCGGAACTTTGAATGTCAACGTGGTGGGCACCGTCTCGCTGTGGGACGATTCGTCCGTGTTCGGGGACACGGGGGCCGGCAAGCATGTCCATTTCGTGGTGAAGCCGGGCGCCCTTCTACAGCTTTACGATGCGAATGCCATGGGGAGTGGTTCCGGCATTGCCACCACGACGGTCCAGTCGGGCGGTACCCTGTCGATGCTTAACAATCCGGCCGGGATCAATGGCGCAACGACGATCCAGCGGGGCGGGCGGTTGTGGGCCAACCATGTCGGCGGGCTCATCGGGACCGGCGCCCTCTCTTTCGAACGCGGCTCGATCATCGACATCATAACCGCAGTGACCGGGTTCAGCGGTTCGCAGGCCGCCGCGGCCACGATTCCCCCAGGTGTGATCGTGCGCTTGAGCATGTCCAACATCGGTTCTCCCGTCGAACCGCTCGATGCCTACCTGGCGGACAAGGCGCCGATCTATGAAATTTACGGAGCCAATTACTGGGTGGTAAATCCCGCCACTGCCGGCACGACGATCCTGACCTTGAACCGATCGACCAACGGCGTGGGCGGCATGCTGGTCAACGATTTCCTGAACCGGAGCATCCCGGAGGTGTATAACGGAAAAATCGTAATCGGACCGAATGGCGGTGTGATTGCCGCGACGACGAACACCATCCTGACGCTTCCCCAGCGCATCGAGATGGGGACCAATGAACTGGTCATCGGTCATGCGGAATCCCTGGACGGCTCGCCACCCCGGTTGGGGACGGTCTCCTTGACGGCCATAGCGGGTTACAACACGGCGGAACCGGGCAGCCGGATTACGATCATTCCGGGCGCCAAGTTGAACATCGGCGCGGTCAACACTCTGCCGGACCTCGCGGATGTGTCTGTTGACGGCATACTGACCGTGGGCGCCATTTCCACGGTTGGTTCGTTGGCCGGATCCGGCACGGTGAACGTGAATGCGGCGTTGACTGTGGGACGCAACGGCGTGAGCACCAATTTTGCGGGGCGGTTGGTAGGCGCTTCGGCGATCACCAAGAGCGGGGACGGCCGTTGGGATGTCACGGAATCGAATTTGTGGACCGGCGCGGTTATCGTGAACCGGGGGATTTTCGGCCTCAGCGGCAACGGCAAGCTTCGCAACACGGGCGTGGCCTTTACCGTTGCTGACGGCGGCACGTTCCTGCTGGACAATTCGGATGTCAACGAGGGCAACCGCCTGGTCGGCGCGGCGCCGGGTGTCACCTTCCAGGGCGGCACCTTCCGGTTCATCGGCAAGGACGGCGAAGCGTCGAGCGAATCGTTGGGCGTGGCAACCATCGCAGGCGGGTACTCCACGATCGACATCGTCAATGGGTCCGGTGCGGGATCGTCGGCGCAGGTGACGTTCAGCGCGTTGACCGCCGGCGCCGGATCGCTCAACTTGACCGCCGCGAACGGGACCCTGGGCTCAGCCGGTGACAACCCGCGCGTGTTCTTCACCGGGCAGGCGAACAACAGTCTCCTAGCCAATGTCACGGCGGGTACAGCACCCGCGTTCTATACGACGGCAACCGGTGCGCGGGCCTACACGGTGGGGGAAGGCACGGAGTTCAACGGCGCTGTGGTCCAGACTGGAATCAACACGGTCTTCACGTCGGCCAATACCTCGCCGATGGAACTGCTGACGGCTGCACGGACGGTGAACTCCCTGTGGATCAACAGCCCGGGTGGCGGCAAATTCATTAATCTCAATTCCAGCGGCGCCTATACCCTGACGATCACGTCGGGGCGGCTTATCCTGGGGGGGTCGGACGATTTTGAGATTAAACGCAGCGGAACGAGTGCGGGTTTATTGACTTCAGGGGCTCGTCTCCTCA
>MHBQ01000153.1:0-29943 GCA_001803315.1 Lentisphaerae bacterium RIFOXYC12_FULL_60_16 | reverse complement strand
TCGCGATTTCCACGACCAAGGAAGGCCCCGGCACGCTGGAACTCAATGCTGCCAACACCATGACCGGTGTGATGACGATCAACGAAGGCCTGGTCCGATACGGGGCCAATGGCGATCTGGCGGCGACCATGCCGCTGACCATCTGGCAATCCGGCCAGTTCGATCTCGCGGGCAAGACCGACACCATTGCCGCGGCGTTGATCTATTCCGGCGGCATCACCAACAGCGTGGCCGGCGGCAATCTGACGATTACGACCTTGACCCTGGGGTCCGGGCCGGCGGGTTCGCAGGCCTACGCAAAGACGGGCTCGGGTACCCTGACGTTGGGTGGCAACGTAGTCTACAACGTGGTAAATGATCCCGGCATGGCGGTGATCGACGGAAATCTGGCGCTCAATGGCGCGACGCGAACGTTCACGGTTGCCGATAGCGTGCATTCCAACGCGGCGAGTGACCTAAATATTCCGGCGATAATCAGCGGAGCCGCCGGATATGGCATCATCAAGGCCGGGACGGGGTTGATGCGGTTGGGCGGATCGAACATCTTCAACGGGCCGGTTTCGGTCAATGCCGGAATCCTGCGATTAAGCAATCCGCAGGCGCTGGGAACCCCGGGAGCCAACCGGACGTTGGCGGTGGCTGCTTCAGCAAGCCTGATGTTTGACGGGGAAAACGGTGACATCGACGTGTCGGATTACTATACGCCCATAACCCTGAACGGCACCGGTAATCGGCTGGTCGGTCCGATCAGCGGCGTGCTGGTCAATCAGTCGGGCAGCAACAGCGTGCCGGGGGCGATCACCCTTGCGGCGGCTTCGCAGATCGCCTCGCTGGCCGGTAAGCTGACACTGAACGGAAACATCACGGCTGCCAACCTGGCGTTGACACTATACGGCGAGGGCAATACGGAACTCGGCGGCGCGCTCGGTCTCGGATCCGGGGCGTTATACAAATACGGGGGTGGAACGCTGACCTTGAGTGGCGCCGGCAACAATGCCTTCACGGGCGGCACCGTGATTTATGGCGGGAAACTGGCGTTGAACAAGTCCGGGACGGCTTATGCCATCAACAGTGGCCTGATCAGCATCTATAGCGGCGGCATCCTCCAATATGCCGCGTCGAGCGCCAATAACAACCTGATCAACACGGCTGCGATGAATATCTACGGTACCGGCCAGTTCGACTTTAACGGTGCGAGCGACACCATCGGCAATCTGGGCATCGTGTCAGGCACGTATGCCTCGGGTGACAGTGTTCCGCTCACGAACTCGGCGGGCGGCGGCACGCTGACGATCGGCACCTTGGCCATTACCCCGGTTTCCGGGTATATCACGACACTCGACACCGGTACGGGCACGTTGAAACTCGGCGGTAACGTGACGTTCACGGCGAACGGGACCGGCCGGGCGCGAATCGGCGGCAACCTCGATCTGGGCGCCGTGAACCGCACCTTTACGATCGGCGACGGGACGCATCCCAATCATGACATGCTGGTGGATGCCAACATTTCCGCGTCTGGTGGCGCCTACGGCATCGTCAAGGCCACGGCCTGGAGCCGGTTGGTGCTAACCGGCACCAACACCTATACGGGTCTTACCACGCTGGGCGGCGGCATTCTGCGCGGCCAGGGCAATACCAATGTGTTTGGCCGGAGCACCGCCGCCAACGCGCTGACACTTGCTACCGCCACCACCTTCCTGGAGTTGGCGGGCGATATGGGCCTCAATTTCGGGCGCAATGCCACCGTCGGCGCCGCCATGCAGATCACCAGCGACCGGGTTACGCCGGGCGCGGGAACGACGCATCAACTGGGGGCGCTGACCATCGGGGCGTTCACCATGACGGTGGCGGCCGGTACCAATGTGACTTCGGGCATTGCAGGCGTGACCTTTACCAATGCGACGCTGACGGGCAACGCCGGATTTGCGGTGAACAACCCGGTCGCCGGCGGCACGACGCGGTTGACGATAGACGGTCCGGTCGGCGAGTCTGGCGGCGTGAGAACTTTGGTCAAGAGCGGCGTCGGTGAACTGAAATTCACGGGATCGACGCCCAATACCCGCAGTGGTTTGCTTACGGTCAGCGTCGGTTCCCTGTTGCTGGACAAGTCCGTTGACGTGAATGCCATCGCCAACGGCGGGTTGACGATCGGGGCCGCCAATACCAACCGTGCGGTGGTTATGTACACCGGCGACAGCACCGACATGATCGGTTCGGGAGCGGTGACCATTAACGGGCAGGGCCGGTTGGATTTCAACGGCAAGACCGACACGATCGGAAATGTGGTGGTGGCGGCAAACGGTGCGGGCAGCGACACGATTGCGTTGACCAATACGGCCGGTGGCGGCGGGTTGACCGTCGGGACACTGACCGTTACGCCGCAGACGGGCTATCTGACCACGCTCGATACGGGCACGGGTCTGTTGACGCTTGGTGGAAATATGACGTTTGGGGCGGCGGGGACCGGCCGGGCGAAACTCAGCGGCAACGTAGACCTGGGCGCCGCGAACCGGACCTTCACCATCGCCAACGGAACCCATCCGGACTACGACATGCTGGTGGATGCGAACCTTTCCTCGTCGGCGGGCGACTACGGCGTCATCAAGGCCACGGCGGCGAGTACGCTCGTGCTGTCCGGGACCAACACCTACACGGGGCTCACGACGTTAAGCGGCGGGATTCTGCGCGGCCAGGGCAACACCAACGTGTTTGGCCGGAGCACGGCGGCCAATGCACTTGCCTTGACGACGGCTTCCACGTTTCTCGAATTGGCCGGCGATACGGGCCTGAATTTCGGGCGCAATGCCACGGTCAGCGCCGCGATGCAGATTGCCAGCGACCGGGTCACCCCCGGTGCGGGTGTCTCGCATACGCTGGGAGCGCTCACCATCGGCGCCTTTGCATTGACGGTGAACGGTGGCTCAAACGTGAATGCCGGCGTGGCGGAGGTGGTGTTCACGAACACGACGCTGACCGGCAATGCCACGTTTACCGTGAATCAGCCGGCGAATGGCGGGATCGCACGCCTAGCCTTGCAGGGCGAGATCGGCGAGAGCGGCGCCCGGACGCTTATCAAGAACGGCGTGGGCATCCTGCGGATCGCCGGCACCAACACCTGCTCGGGCGCCACGACGGTCAGCGCCGGCACGCTGGAGGTGTTGGGCGCCATGAACCGGACTGTCAGCATCACCGTTAACGGCGCAGGCGCCACGCTGGCTGGAACCGGGATCATTTCGAATGCCGTGACGATCACCAACGGCAAGGTTACGCCGGGGGAGGCGGGAGCGAATTCCGGCATTCTGACCATCAAGGGCAACTACAGCCAGGCCAATGCCAATGCCGACCTGACGATCGACATTGGCGGTCCGACGGTTGGGACGGGCTACGATCAACTCGCGGTGTCGGGCGCCATCACGCTGGGCGCCGGTTTGGGAACCCTGACCGTGAACAGCGCCTATACGCCGGTTTCCGGCGACCAGTTCATCATCGTTCGGAACGACGCGGCCGGCGCCGTGAGCGGCACGTTCAGCGGGTTGGCGGAAGGCGCGACGGTCATCGTGGACGGCCAGAACTGCACCATCACGTATGTGGGCGGAGACGGTAACGACATCGTGCTGATTGCGCCGATCACGTTCAGGTCCTGGGATGGCGGGTCCCTTATGAATTCCAACTGGACAACTCCCGAGAACTGGATTTCTGATACAGCTCCGGGCGCCGGAGCCGGCCTGATTTTTATCGGCCCTGCCAGGTTTAACAATGTCAACAACTTCGCCGCCTACGCGCCCTTCGCGCAACTCGCTTTCACGAACACGCCGGCGTCCTTCACGCTTTCCGGGAATGCCATCACGCTTCGCGGCGATATCATCAACTACAGCGACTTTGCGCACACGATTAACCTGGGACTGCGGCTGGCGGGCTTCCCTTCGATCGCGGCCATTGGCGGCGACCTGATGCTCGGCGGGCGCATCGATGACGATGGCGCCGGCTACGGCATCGTGGTCAACGGAGCCCGGATCGTTACGGTGACAAACGACAACGCCTACCTGGGGCCCACGGTCCTGGGGGGCGGTACGCTTCGGGTGCAGGGGCATACCAATGCCCTGGGGCTGGGAACCGGCGCCGACGCGTTGACCCTTAACGGGGCGGGCAGCGAATTGCACCTGGTGGGCGATACGGGGATGAATTTCGGGCGTAACACCCTGGTCGGCGCCACGATGCGGATTTCCGGCGACCGGGCAACCCCGGGCGCCGGTGTCACCCATCGCCTGGGCACGTTGTCCATCGGGGCTTACACGGTTACCGCGGCGGGCGGGACCAACGTGAATTCCGGAGTGGCGGGCTTGACGTTTGGCGATAGCACGTTGACCGGGAGCGCCGGGCTGGCGGTCAGCAATCCGGTTGCCGGCGGCACGATGCTGCTGACGATTGACGGGGCGCTTGATGGCGCGTTTGCGCTGACCAAGGTTGGAGCGGGAACGTTGAAGTTGGCGGGAGGCACAGCCCCCAACACGCGCAGTGGCCTGATGACGGTCAGTGACGGCACGTTGCGACTCGATAAGTCCGGTTCCGCGCAGGCCATCGCCAATGGAGGGCTGACGATCGGAACCGCTTCCACCAATCGCGCCCTGGTCCTGTACACGGGCGACAGCACCGATATGATGGGGACCGGGACGCTGACGATCAACGGCCAGAGCCGGTTGGATGTTGACGGCAAGAGCGACGAGATCGGCAATGTCGCGATCGTGTCGACCGGTGCGGGCGGTGACACCGTCGCGATCACGAATACGGCGGGCGGTGGCACGTTGACCATCGGCACGCTGGGGATTACGCCGCTGACGGGCTACCTGACCACGATCGATTCGGGGACGGGCATGCTGACGCTGGGTGGCAACCTGACGCTTACGGCGGCGGGAAGTGGATGGGCGAAGATCAAGGGCCATCTGGACCTTGGAGTCGCCAACCGTACCTTTACGATCAATAATGGAACCTATGCGGACGATCTGGTTGCAGACGCCCCCATGACGTCGGCTTCAGGCGCCAGTGTCATCAAGGCCGGAGCCGGTACGATGATTATGTCGGCCACCAACACCTTTACGGGATCGCTCACCAATACGGCTGGTGTGCTGACATTGACCAGTTCAAATAGTTTCGGCGGGATCGGTAAGACGGTTACCCAGGTTGGGGGAACGTTGAATATTAACCATGCCTCCTCGCTGGGCGATGCAGCCAATACATTTATCATCAACGGGGGTACGATCAACAATGTCAGCGGATTGCCGATGACGCTGGCCTATGATTATGCGCTGCAATGGGGCGGCAGCTTCACGTTCGCGGGGAGTTCGGCGCTGGACCTTGGCCGGGCCCCCCTGATCCTTGCCGGCAACTGCATACCCACCATCACCGCTTCTTCCCTGACGGTGAACGGAGGCGTGAGCGGCGCCTTTAATTTCGGCAAGGCCGGCGCCGGGATATTGAACCTATGGGGTACCAATACGTTTGGCGGCGCGGGCAAGACATTCACATTGTCCGCCGGCACGCTTAACTTCAACCACGATCAGGTATTTGGCGATGCGGCCAACACGTTGATCTTTACCGGTGGCACGTTCAACAACACGACCAATGGCCCTGAGACGTTGGCGTATGACTACACGCAGACCTGGGGTGGTAGTTTCACCTTCGGTGGAAACCGTCCGTTGTACCTGGGAGCCGGTCCGGTCACGCTATCCGCCAACTCCACGGTGACCGTGGTGACGAATATCCTGACCGTCGCCGGACCGATCAGCGGCGCTCCCTATCTGGCCAAGGCCGGTGAGGGTGTACTGGAATTGACCGGTACCAACGACTACACGGGCATCACCTATATCAGTTACGGTGTGTTGCGCGCGGACGAGGGCATTGGATTCCCGGCGAATTCAGCGTTGTATCTGAATTACAACGGTACGGTCGGGCCGAACTGCCTGGAAACGAGCGGTACGTTCACCCGGAATATCGGTACCAGTGCCGGCGAAGTGTATTGGAGTTTTTCAGGCGGATTTGCGGCACGCGGCGGTCCGCTGACCGTGAACCTGGAAGGTGGAGCCACCCTGAACTGGACGGACGCCAACACCGGGTTCCGCAGTCAATATCTGTTGCTGGGATCGCGCTCGGCAACCGATGTCGTGACGCTGGAAAACGACATCGACATGCGGTTAAACCGTAATATCTACGTGTTTGACAACCCGGCATCCACCTCGGACTACGCGCGCCTGACCGGCGTGCTGGCCAATGGCGATGCCACGGCGCGCGGCCTGAACAAGCTGGCTGACGGCGTGCTGGAAATGACGGCCAAAAGCACGTATTCGGGGTTCACCCGCATCTTCCTGGGCGAATTGCGGATGAACGGAACAATTACCAATGCCAATCATCTGACCACGGTTTCCTACAGCACGACGCCGAGTATCCTGAGCGGGACCGGCATGGTCGGGCAGTTGACCGTGAATGCGCTGGGAACGGTGGCCCCCGGCCACAATGGCGCGGGTCCGCTCCGGACGACCGGTAACACGATCTTTAACAATAATTCGACCTTCGAATGCGACCTGGGTCAATGGACCAACGACACCGTGCATGTGGGCGGCAACTTGTCGTTGAATTCCACCTGGACCCTCCGCCTGAAGGATGACGGCGGCGTGGCGGTATTGTCCGATGAGTTTACGATCTTCACCTATGCCGGATGGATGGCGGTGACTCCCGGGACCTGCCTGTTGGATCTGAGCCCGTTGGATCCGGCTTTATGGGAGACGAACAACGTCCAGGTGATACATGACGGGGTACTCAAGCGGGTGTATGTGACCGGTTTGCGATACAAGGGGGTCACGCTTTCCATCGGCGATGCCGTGGTCGAGGAAGGCAACGGCGGCACGACCAATATGGTCTTTACCGTTACCGCGAGTGGGGGGACCAATGCGACGGTCAACTTCAGTTCGGTGAATGGAACCGCGGTGTCCGGTTCCGACTATGTGGCAACCAATGGGGTGATAACCTTTACACCGGCGATTACTTCCCGTGTGTTCACCGTGGTGGTTAATGGCGATACGGATGATGAATGGCCGTCCGAACAATTCCATGTCAGCCTGCTTACGCCGACCAATGCCCGGCTGGGTCGATTGCGGGCAACCGGATATATCGCGGACGAGGACAGCGGGATGCTGTACTGGATGAAGATTCGGGTGCCGGGCCATACCGGTGGTGTCCTGAACAATTTCCCGGTGGCGGTGAAGCTCAACGAGTCGTTGGACGGGTTCAACTACGACCAGTTCCTGTCTGTGACGGGCGGCGACCTGCGGTTCGTGAACTCGAACCGTACGGTGTTGTTGAACCACGAGATCGAACGATGGGATCGGCTGGGGGATTCCGCGGTATGGGTCCAGTTGCCGCGGATCGAGGGGACGAACACCTGGTTCTGGGCGTACTGGGGCGACCCGGCCCGCGCCACGGCGCCCGCCTATACGACCAATGGCTCCACGTGGACGGAAAACTTCCTGGCGGTGTGGCATTTGAATGCCACCAATGCGGCGGGAAGCTTCATGGATTCGACGGCCAACCGGTTTGACGGGGTCAACCAGGGGTGTATCGACGCCGCCGGGGTGACGGGAGGAGGGCAGGATTTCGCCGGGTTGCAGCGGATCAACATCACCGGGGTCAATTATGCGCCCACCGTGCCTGTCCAGCGGTTGTTTACCATCCAATACTGTTTCAAAGGTGTGGACACGACCGCCAACCTGTATCTCATCGACATCCAGACGGGGCGATTGATCACCGGCCTGAACACACCGGAGGCTGGCCGGATTGGTTATTACAACACGGCCTGGGTTGGCGGCCTGGGTAGCGGGTTGAATGACGGGTCATGGCATCATGCGGCCTATACGTTTGACGGCGGCGCGACTACCTGCTGGGTATACGTGGATGGTGAGTTGGCGGGCGCCTTGCCGTATACTGGAACCTATGCCATCAACGGCAATGCCCGTATCGGAAGCGATTATAACGGCGCGGGCAACTATTTCGAAGGGCTGATGGATGAAGTGCGGATGTGCAAGGGGATGCGGTCAGCGGACTGGATCCGCGCCACCTGGGCGAATCAACAGCCGGGCAGCACGTTTGTGGCGATTGATTCGGTAGCGTCCAGCGCCACGGGGCTGGCGATACGGAACCGGTCGGTTTCAAGTGTGACCCCTTATTCCGCCACGTTAAACGGTTTTCTCCTGCGGGATGGCGGGGAATTGCCGAAGGTATATGTATGCTGGGGTACAGTGGATGGCGGGACCAGTACGTCGACCTGGCAACATGTCGAATATCTGGGCAACACCTTTGCCTCGCTGGATTCCTTCTCGACCAACCTCAGCGGCCTTCTGCCCCAGACCACCTACCGGTATAGGGCGTTTGCCACCAACTCGGCCGAAGGGGTATGGGCACCCTCGCTGGAGGTCTTCCAAACGCGGGGCGTCTGGTATGTGGCCACCAACGGAAGCCATGGCGCCGCGACCAACTGGGCCACCGCCCGGACCAATCTCCAATCGGCGCTGACCAGCGCCTCGGTGAACGATTACATCTATATCGCCGGGCACCAGTTTGTGGTGCGGGATCAGATCCTTTGGACCAATTCCGGGCTCCGGGTGATGGGCGGATATGAAGGGGTTGGGCAGCCCGGTAGCAACAACCCGGCCTTGTGGAAGACACAATTTGCCCGTCCGACAAGTTCAACGAACCGGATCTTTTATGTCAAAGGAGTCAATAACGGGTATCTGCATGGTGTCACGATAACGAACGGATACCGTGTCGGGGCTGGATCAGGGGCAGCAGTGGGCGGCACGAATTGGTCCAATTATGGAGGCGGTCTTTTTGTTCTCAATTGCCAATCGATGACGATTTCCAACTGTATCATCCGTAACAACCGGATCTACATGACCGCCGGTAACGGGTACTGGGTATACGGCGGTGGCATGTTTATGGCCACCAGCAGCGTGACTGTTGCGAATTCCGACATATCCTACAACCGGGCCAACACCATCAGCGTGTCCACGCATGCACGGTCGGGTGGCGGCGGGATTGCCGCCCTGGCCAGTACCCTGGTCATCCGTGACTGCACCTTCGTGACGAATATCGCGCAGGCGGATTATGGCGTGGGACATGCCTACGGTGGATCCTTGTGTCTGGATGATACGGATGCCGAAATTTCGAATACGGTTATCACGCGCAGTGATGTCTATGGTTCGCCCAATGACAAGGGAGATGGCGTCTATGTGGGCCCGCTGAGCGACGCCACCTTCCGGAACTGCCTGATTACCCGTAACGGCGGCGCGTCCGGGACCGGCGGCATATATTTGGATGGGGGATTCACCCGTGTCGAGAATTGCACGCTGGCGTACAACACCAGTTACGGCATTTATCGCAACTCAGGCGCGGCCACCGTGCGGAACAGCATCCTGTGGGAAAACGGCGACGACATCTATCAGAACGTGGTGGGGAACGTCAGTCTCTACTATTCCACCATCCAGGACGGCGATAACAATATATTGGACGGGTGTACGGATGCGGATCCGTGGTTCAGTGATACCGAGACATTCCATTTAGCCTCGATGTATGGACACTACACCAACGGGTATTTCAGTGGAGGATCGTGGACCACGGCGTCGGTCAACAGCGCGGTGATCGACCTCGGTGATCCGGATGACGATATCTCACAGGAGCCGCCTCCCAACGGTGGCCGGATCAACATGGGTGCCTATGGCAACACGCCGGTGGCTTCCAAGTCGCATCCGCTTCAGGTCAGCAACCTGGCGCCGTCGGGCATATCGCCGACCGGTGGCACGCTGCGTGGCCGGATTGACCACATCGGGAGCCGGGGAGTCAGGGTGTGGTTCTATTGGGGATTGTCTGATGGCGCGGGTGACACGGGAGCATGGGCCAGCAATGTCTATGTTGGCGAATATCACTCCCCGACATCGTTTTGGAGCGTGCTGACCGGCTTACAGGTCAACTCCAACTACTATTACCGGGTGTACGCCACCAACAGCGGTGGCGCGGTCGCCTGGGCTGCACCGTCCACGGGCTTTACGGCGGCGGTGTATGCGCCTGAAATCGAATCGCGCGGGGTCCTGAATGATGGAACGGCGCTGGTGACCTTGCAGGGTGAGGTGACCAGTGCCGGCGGTGATAATCCCAAGGTGTATGTCTGCTGGGGCCTGACGGATGCCGGCATGTCCACGGCAGCCTGGGATCAGGTCGAATACCTGGGGATACTCGACGGCACGTTCTCGACCAATATCGCGACCGTGGCGGGCGAAAATTATTTCTACCGATGTTACGCGACGAATGTTGCCGGGGATGCCTGGTCTGATCCCGCCACCGATTTTGGAACCTACAAGATGATTTATGTGGCGACGAATGCCGCCGGGTTGGGCACCGGTGAAAGCTGGCTCAATGCGTTTACCACCCTTGATGCGGCGGTGGCCGCCTGCAGTCTGACCAAAACCAACCGCATTCATCTGAAGGGGGGGGCGGGAGGCTCGTTTGTCATATTCAACCAGGTCGAACTCAGTCGATCGAAGGTGATTCTGCGTGGTGGCTATGAAGGCATTGGCTGGCCGGGTGCCCGCAATACCACGGCGTGGCCCACGATTTTGCGGCGTTTCCCCGCCAGCAGCACCCGGATTCTTTGTGTGCAGAATGCCACCAATGTGGTGATCGATGGGTTTACCATAACCGCCGGGTTCACCGATGCGAACGGAGCCGGTGTGGCGATTCTGAGTTCCACCAACGTGGTGTTGTCGGGTTGCATTATCTCGAACAACACGTTGTCGGCTTCGACCCTCAATTCCTATGGTGGTGGTGTCTATGCGTCACAAAGTTACGGCGTGATCAGCAATTGCTGGATCGGACGGAACCGGATGCAGGCGATCGCGGCCGGTTATCGGTTATACGGGGCTGGTATCCACCTGGCGGGAGGCCGGTTGGAGGTGCTCGATGTCGTGCTGTTCTACAACACCGCGCGGTCTTCGGGGACGGGAGCCTATTGTTATGGCGGCGGGTTGTCGGTTGCCAATGGGACCCACACGGTGCGCAACGGGCTGGTTGTGCAGAATTATTGCTGGGGAACCGCTGATACACCGGTTAACTCCCAGGGGGATGGAGTATACCATTCGGCCGGTGACCTGACACTGGAAAACTGCACCATTGCCGGCAACAAAGGCGAGGGGGTCCGTGGCATTGCCGGGACTACGATCCGGGACAGCATTCTGTGGCGCAATGAACGGGATGTAACCAACAGCGCCGTGGTGACCACCATGAATTGTAATATTGGCAATGGGGAGCGGGTGGGGATCAATGGCAACATCTTGGTGAATCCCCGTTTCGAAATGGGATTCTATTTGGCCGCCGGCAGCCTGTGTCGGGATGCGGGAAGCCGGACCGTGGGTGATGCGGGATTGACCGGCAAGACCACGATGACCAACGCCACGGCCGATACCGGAACGGTGGATCTGGGTTATCATTATTCCGGTGTGCATCCGTTGCCGGACCTGTATGTGTCCACTGCGGGAACCAACACGAATGCCGGTACCAGTTGGGCGACGGCTTTCCGAACCGTGGGACGGGCCCTGTCCGCGGCGGATATCGGTACGCGCATTCATGTGGCGACGGGGGTATATGACGTGGCAGGAGGAGAAACCTTCCCGTTGGTGTTCGATACCGCGGGGGTCTTACTCGTGGGAACCAACCGGGATAATACGGTGTTGTATGCCCCGGGTACGCCGACCCAGATCCGGGTCATGGATATTCCAGATCTGTCGTTCGGTACGCTGGAAGCCCTCAAAATTCAGAACGGTTATTACAGTATTGGCGGTTGGCTGGAATACGGGGCTGGTGTCAATGTGCTGAATGCCACGGACGTTCAGTTTGTCAATTGTGTGGTCGTCTCGAACATCCTGAATGGAGGTGCCAATGCCCAGCCCCGAGGTGTTGGCATGTCGTTCCGGGCCAGCAGCGCCGTGATCAAAGACAGCGTCATTGAACATAACCGGAGTACGGTGAATCCGGGCCCCTGGAACGGAACGATCCAGGGAGGCGGAATCTATGTGACTGGTGGCAATGTGGATCTGGCCCGGACCGTGGTGCGGCACAACCGGACCTACCTGAACAGTTACCAGACCCAGCAGGGGGCTGGACTGGCCTTGATCGGTGGCCCGCATTCGATGACCAACTGCCTGGTTTTCGGCAACAATTGCACGGGTAATGCAAACGACCATGATGGGGACGGCATCTACGCCAACGGTACCGTGAAGCTTGAGAATTGCACGGTGGCCTATAACGGGACGAATGCCACGGCACCGGGCGGTGGCGACGGGCTCTGGGCCTTCGGCGATGTACTGGTCACCAATTGCCTGTTCTGGGGCAACAACAATGATCTGGATGAGGATGTCGTGGGGTCCATCCGTCTCTATTACTCGTCCACTGAGAATGGCGACAACGAGGGGGTACAGGGTTGTGTGCGTGTCAATGATCCCTTGTTTGTGGATAAAACCTATTTCCATCTCCGTTCGACATATGGACAGTACATCAACGGATTCTTTGACGGCGGCACATGGACCAATGATGCCTCCACAAACAGCTACCTGATTGACCGGTGCAACCCGGATGTTGAACCGGCAGGGGAGGGGTCCCCCAACGGCGCTGTGGTCAACATGGGGGCCTATGGGAATACGGCCGTGGCGTCACGGTCTCAGTCGCTGACGGTGACCAACCGGCTGGTCAACGGCGTGTCCACCAATACCGCCACGCTCAACGGGCGGTTGGTATGCGTGGGGGATCCGCGGGTGCATGTCTGGTTCTATTATGGTCCGACCGATGGAACCAACAATCCCGCGGCCTGGGCGACCAACACCTACGTTGGTTTGTTCACGGGAGCGGCGGACCTGTCGAAGTCCATCTTTGGACTGTCCAGCAATGTCACCTATTACTACCGGGTGTATGCCTCCAATTCCTTTGGGACGGTTGCCTGGGCGGCGCCATCCTTCAGTTTTGTGGCTGAACAGTCAGGTCCTGAAGTGGAAACGCGTGGGGTGGTCAACGAAGGTGGACCGCTGGTTACGTTGAAGGGTGAAATCACCAGTACGGGTGGCGATGATCCCTACGTGTTTGTCTGCTGGGGCGTGGGGAATGGCGGGACCAGCACGGCGGCCTGGGATCGCGTGGAACGGTTGGGGGTGCAACTGGGAACCTTCGAAACCAACGTGACCATCGATGTCCGTTCCAACTACTGGTACAATTGTTTCGCCACCAACCGGTTCGGCGTGGATTGGGGCGATGCGATCTCCTTCGGCCGGAACCGGGTCCGGTATGTGAAAAAGAGCGCCACCGGCCTGAACACGGGGCTGAACTGGACCGATGCCTATACCGACTTGCAGGGCGCGCTGGATAACGTCGCCCAGGGCCGTACCAACATTCTTTACATGGCGGGGACTTACACGATTCCCGCGGAATTGAGTTGGACCAATTCCAATATCCAGCTGAAAGGCGGTTATCAGGGGGTTTCCGGATATCCGGGCAACTGGAACCCGGACCAATGGCCGACCGTTATCTCGAATATTGCCGCCCCGATCCGGGTGATGAGCCTGAACCAACTCACCAACTGTGCCATTGAAAATCTGACGATTGCGGGTGGGAAGGGCGATGTGAATGGTGGCGGTTTATATATCGTCCGGTGTACCAACCTGCTGTTGAACGGGGTGACGATCAGCTTCAACTCCGCCAATGATGTCGGCACCTATACCCTGGGTGGAGGCGTCTTTGCGTCCAACACCTATGGAATCGTGTCCAACTGCTGGTTTGAGCAGAACTTCGTCAGGTCCTTCCAGAATACCCGGCAGAATTACGGTGGCGGATTGTATATCCGGAATGGTGCGATCCATATCCGGGATACGGGGTTCTACTTTAACAAGGCGGAATCCAAGGGGACCGGGGGTACGGCCTTTGGCGGCGGGCTCTATATCCAGGACGGCATCCACAGCGTGAAGAATGCCCTGTTCGTCCAGAACTACAGCCGCGGAGCAAACGACACCGTCACCTATTCCCGGGGGGACGGCATCGTGGTGGCGGGAACCACGCCGGTGGATTTCCAGAACTGCACCATTGCCGGAAACAAGGGTGAAGGATTGCGGGGCAACAGCAACACCGTCATTTCGAATTCAATCGTGTGGGCGAATTTCAATGACATTACCAACGTGCCGTTCGCGAACATCAGCTATTGCAATGTGCAGGATGGCGATGGTGCGGGCATGGCCGGCAATTTCCGCGCGGATCCGGCGTTCGAGCGGTTATGCTATCTGTCCACCACCAGCGCCTGCATCAATGCCGGCGGCGCGACCGCGGCATCACTGGGTCTCACTTCGACCTATTTCACCCGGACCGACGGAATCGGCGATTCGGGCATGGTGGACCTGGGCTTCCATTACCGCCAGACACCGGACAAGCGGTGGAGCGACTTCTATGTGTCGTTGACGGGTTCCGATGCGAATGTCGGCACGAATTCCCTGGTTCCGTTCCGGACGCTTACGCATGCCTTGTTGCGCAGCCGGCCGGGCACCTATATCCATGTGGGCGACGGCACGTTCACCACCAACCTCGCCCAATCCGCGGAATCCATGCCGTTGTATGTGCGTCACGGCGGGGTGTGGATCATCGGAAACGGTCCGTCCAAGACGCGGATCGAAGGCCCGGGCTATCCCTCCCGGACCCAGGTGATCATGGTGATGGACAGCGCATTCGGCCGGTTGTCCAACCTGCGCATTGCCAATGGGTACCGCTACAACGACAATGGCGCGGGCGTAATCATCAGCAATGCAGCGGGTTATGAGATATACGGGTGTGAGGTGGTCAGTAATTATCTGGATGGCGGCGCCAACTCTTATACCTATGGCGCGGGGATATACGGCCTGATGAGCAACGTCGAGATCTACGACTCCCTGATCAGCACGAATACGAGCTACCAGAACGCCGGACCGTGGGCGGGCCAACTCTATGGCGGCGGCATTTACGTGCAGGACGGGGAATGGCGCATCCGCCGGTCGATCATCAGCCGTAACCAGCCTTGGTCCGGCAACACGTCGTCCTACGAGGGCGCGGCCCGCGGCGCCGGCATCTATTTCATGCGCGGAACGCATGATCTCGAGAATTGCCTGATCGTCCAGAACAGCACGGCAGGATCGGCCACTCCTCCCCACCGGGGGGACGGCATTTTCGGATCCAATGCCGTATTCCGGTTGTTGAATTGCACGGTGGCGGACAACGGCATGAACAATCCGTCGGCCGGATGCGGGGACGGCATCTTTGTCGCCGGTGGTTCCGCCTCGCTGACGAATTGCATCCTGTGGGGGCAGACGGTCGATTTACGGAACGTGGGAACGGACAACGTTTATTATTCGGTCATCCAGAGCGGGTTTAACAACGGGACCAACGATTGCTCCATGGTGGATCCGGACTTCGTGGATCGCACGTATTATCATGTCACCTCCATCGTGGGCCAGTACGAGGGCGGTTATTTCAAGGGTGGAACCTGGCAGACCAACGCGGTGATGAGCCCGTTGATCGATGCCGGGGATCCGGCGCGGGTGTTCAATCGGGAACCAAGCCCGAACGGCGGGCGGGTGAATATCGGGGCGTATGGAAATTCGCCGACGGCGTCACGGAGCGGGTTGGAACCGTTGTTCGGGAGCATGTATATCCTGTATTAGTCAGGAGAAGGAACGAAAGTGAAAAGGGCAGGACGAGGCATACCCCGCGCGGCGCGGGGCAGGCTGCCGAGCCGGGGATGATGGTTTCAGGTTGACGGGTGCGTTGGAGACGATGATGAGAAGGCTTGAACAGATTCGGGATCGAATCCCGGCCTTGCGGCGCGGATGGTTGTCCGCGGCGATGGGACTGTTCTGTCTGGTTGCCGCCCAAGTTGCAGCATCCGATTTCTCGCCCTGGAAGTATTCGATGCGCATTGATTTCCCGGGCTATACGCGGAGCGAGACGCTGGCAGATTTCCCGGCGCTGGTGGTCCTGACCAACAACCGTCCGGCGGAATTCGCCTATGACCAGTTTGCATCGCCGGTCGGGAACGACTTGCGGTTTTCGTCCTGGGACGGCGGCGCCGAGCTGAAGTATGAGATTGAACAATGGAATACCAATGGCGCTTCGTTTGTGTGGGTGCGGATACCTGCTTTTACGAATGGAATGGCGATCTGGGCATACTGGGGCAATACCAACGTAGCGGCAGATCCTCCGTCTTTCACCACCAATGGGGTGGTGTGGAATTCCGGATATCTGGGGGTATGGCATCTGCAGGTGACCAACGCCACCGATTCCACGGCTAATGGAAATCATGCATCGAGCGCAACGGCGGTAACACCCGTATCGAGCGGGAGGGTCGGGGCTGCCTGTGATTTTGTGCGAAACAACAGCTTTATTTCAATTCCGGATAAGACGGCATTCACATTGTCCGGTCCTTATACTGTCAGCGCCTGGATAAATTCGGATGTGGCGGGCAATGTGGCGGAAGGTTTCGTCGGAACCTATAACGGGTCGCAGGGGTTTATCTTTGATGTCAACAGTGATGGAGCCAACCAGTTGGGGTTTTGGGCTGCCGGGCAGTGGCGGTACAGCGGGGTGGGGATTACGGAAGGCCAGTGGCAGCATGCGGTCTATACGCGAAACGGGACCAATGGATATTTCTATATCAATGGAAAAAGGGTCGCGGTCATTAACAATGCGGTAGCCGGCAATAATGGAACTGCGCTGCATATCGGGGGTGGAGGAACCGGGTGGGCGGCGAACCGGTATGACGGGAAGATTGATGAGGTTCGGATCTCGAATGTAGACCGTTCCTCCAACTGGGTCTGGGCCAGTGCGATCAACCTGGCATCCAACGCGGTGTTTTGCGCCTACACGAATCTTCCCCTCCGGGTCGTCAATTGGTACCGCCCGATCGGCGGCGCGTCCCTGATGCTGGGCGGACGCTTGTACGGGACGGCCAGCGGGTGGCAGAACCCCCGATCCTACCTGTGCTGGGGCCTTTCGGATGGGGGCCTTGCCACGGGGGCCTGGGAGCATGTGATCGACATGGGCACCAACGCCGGCCAGTTCGGTTCCTTCTCGACCAATATCAGCGTCTCGCTCGACACCACCTACTTCTACCGTTCGCTGGCCACGAACACGGTTTCCGGCCAGTCGGCCTGGGCGGAAACGACGGCGTCAGCCCGGGTCGGACCTCCCGAGGTGTCGGCCGACCGGGGCGCCACGAACATCACCGCCACCAGCGCGTGGGTGACGGTGGAAATGGTGACAACCAACGGGGCCCCCGCGAATACCTGGTTGTGCTGGGGGACCGTCGATGCGGGAACCGGCACCAGTGGCTGGGAACACGTGGAGTATCTTGGCGCGCTTCTGGAAGGCGTGTTCTCCCATCGGATCACGGGACTGGAGCCGAACACGGCGTATATATACCGACTGGTGACGGACAATGGATATGGAACTTCGACCTCCCGCAAGGCTTTCCTGTCGGGGCCGTGGATGCTGACCTTCACGGAGAATTTCGACGAACGCGACCTGGGGGACATGCAGGGACAAAATGGGTGGATGGTCAGCCGTCCCGCGGCCGCCCTCGTGCAGACCAACATAACCTACGGCGGAAGCGCCAGGGCCTGCAGTTTAAGCAATGTCGTTCTACAGCATGATTTCACCGATCCGTTCGCCACCAACGAAGTATGGGTGGATTTTACGGCCAAACCGGTATTCGCCGATTTATACACCGATACCACCAATGCCACCGTGGTGTTCTGCGTGCATACCAGCGGTTATGTCAAGGTCTCCAGCGGGTCAACCGAGCTCCTGTTGACCAACGGCCCCGTAATCGCGACCAACACCTGGGTGCAGTTCAAGATCCGCAGCGATTATGTGGCCCGCCGGTGGGATTTATACGTGGACAACAACCTGGTTGCCTCCAACCTCTTGTTCCGGTATGCCAAACAGTCGTTTACGCGCATGGATGTAGTGGAAGATTCCTTCCATACCCGCGGGTACGTCGACAGTGTACGGATTTCGCGTTTCGATCCCTCCATGCAGGCCTGGGGCACCTTGATCGAGATGGACACCCGGAACCGGACGAACACTCCCCTGCCGTTCACGGATACTTTCGAGGGATATTCGCTCGGTTCCCTGAACGGGCAGGGCCAGTGGAACGCGGATCCTTCCACGGCTGTCGTGGTACAGACGGCTAACCGGTACGGTGGAAGCAAGGCGGTGCAGATCATGGATGCGTCCGCCTGGCACAGCGTCAGCAACCTGATCGCGACAAACGTCTGGATGGATTTCTATATATACCCGACCCGGCACCAGCCGACCCCGCCGCCGGATATCGTTTCCAGCGCCACGGCGGCATTTTATGTCAACCGGGACGGGTATGTGGTGGCGCTCAGCAACGCCAACTGGGTCACCTTGTTGACGGAACAAATCCCGTCGAACACCTGGCAACGCTTTACAGTCAAGCTGGATTATGTGACCCGTCGATGGAGCTTATACAAGGCCGGCCCGTCGCCGAATGCCGCCTCAGTCCTGCTGGCGCGCGATCTGGCGTTCCTGGCGGAGGGTATTTATTCCGTCCGGAGTTGGCGGATGTGGCAAAAGGAATCCACCGGCTACCTGGACGACATCGGTATGGCGGCTTCTCCGCCGGCCACTATTGACGACGACGGCGACGGCATTCCCGACATCTGGGAGAATCAATATCTGGGGAGCACCACTTATGCCGCCGGGGACGACACGGACGGGGACGGCGTGTCGAACTTCAACGAATGGCTGGCGGCTTCCAACCCGTCCAACACCGTTTCACACCTGCGTGTCACCTCATTCGGCCTTCCGGATGAGGGCTCTCCGAACCTGGCGTTGACCTGGCTGGGGGGCGAGGCAACGGTTTCCAGCCCGTTCTTCGCGGTCGGTGACCGGCCGGGCCGGCGTTTCCTGGTGCTGGCTTCCGACAACGACGCCTCGCTGGCGCCGGCGACCCGCGCCTCGCTGAATCCGAACACAACCGGAACCAATGCCTGGACCGATACGGGCGCCGCATCCGCCCCGATCAGCCGGTATTACCGGGTAGCGGCATCCCATGCAGGATATGTCTATACCAACGAGCAGGAATGGGCCTTACATGTACAACCGCGCAAGAACAGCAACCTCTACATGGTGGGCATGCCGGTGGACCTGGGCACCAACACCAACCTGCGTGGAACCTTGGGAACCCACCTGGCCCGCGGGTTGTACCCGTCCGCCAACACCGCCCAGGCGGATCGGATCTATGTGCGCCTGACCAATCAGGTCTGGAAGGAATTCTTCTTCGTGACCAACGCCGCCGGCCAGGCCATGTGGTGGGATTATGACACGGATACCAATGCTGATTTCACCATCACCCCGGTGATGGGCGTATGGGTGGATCGCCGGAGTGGGGCTCCCCGGGTCCGTACGAATGCCGTGTTTACCGGCACCTCACATCTCACGGCGCCACCGGTTACGTTCCTGACCAATTCAGCGGTGAATGGGTGGGCCTGGTCGGTGTTTAGCTGGCCGTTCTCCGCACCTGCACGGCAAATCAATTCCGGTATCGGCCCGACACCGCCCAACCAACTGGGTTTTGAAGCCAAGGCCTATGGCGGTCAAACCATGGATGCGGAACGTCCGCATGCCGACAAGGGGGACCAGCTCTGGGTATGGGAAAGCAATACCTTCAAGCGCGTGTATTGGTTGATGGGAGGGGTCGGTACGAACTATAATGGACGGTGGTGGAGTGACCGGGATGGAACGTTCGGGAATGTCCGCCTGGAAGCCGGCAAGGCGTATTTCTACCGGCACCATGTGGCGACGAATGGAGCGACGACCGGTACCAACTTCACCTGGCAGCCGGTGCGGTAGATGAGAAACGGGGAACGGGGCGAGGTCGTCCCGTCTCCAGTAAAAATGGATGGGTGTCTGGAGTTGGCCCGACCTCGGGCCGGTAGATGGAGGAGCGATGAATCGTAGGCAGACAATCAGGATGGCGGCGACCCGCCGGATACCGGCGTGGCGCCGGAGGTTTGTCCTGGTCCTGTCTGTGTTCTGTCTTGCCGTCCTGCACGCCCCTGCCCAGGAACCCGTTGACTGGACGGATACCTGGTCGGCGCCCGGATTGAGCGGTTGGCTGGGCGCTTCGACACAGGTTAGTTTCTCCAACCGCTACCATTACCTGGAAGCCGGATTCAAGGCACAGAGCTATCCCGCCATGACGACCTTCACGGCACGACGACCGGTCTCGCTGACCTACGTGCAGCGGCTGTCCTTCCGCCTGCTGGTCCATGAGGCACCCAGCGCCTTGCGGGTGTGTTTCCATTCAACCCGCAGTGGCAACGTGTGGTATGTACCGGTCAAACCGGGATGGACGGGGGAATGGTTTACCGTTGAACTGCCGGTTGATTATGAAGCCGGATGGACCACCGGTCCCCTGCGGAACCGGCAGGACTTTATCAATGACCTGCTGGCGATCGACTGGATAGGCATCTATGCCCGGCGCGGTGCCGGATGCAACGCCCAACAGGTGTTGGTCGACGATTTCCGGCTGGAAGGGATCCGGATCCCGGAACGGATCAACATGTCCGGGATCGTTTATTACGAGGGGCCTCAGGAGGGGCCTGTCCGGGTGGTCGCCACGCCGATTCCCGCCGGTTCCCCGGAATCCGGCCTGACGGATGGTCCCGGAGCCTACCAGGTCGACATCCTGCAGCCGCTGACCCGCTATGCGGTGCATGCTTTCCGTGATTCGAACCAGAACGCGGTTCAGGACGCCTGGGAGGCTCATGGCGTGGCGGATTGGAATCCGGTCGATGTGCGGTTCGATTCGATTCTGGGCGTGGAAATCGCCTTGAATGATCCGGTGACCCCGGATGGCTTGCCCTTGTGGTGGGTTTCACAGACGTTTGGCGAGCCGGTTGCAGGCGGCGGCAGTGGAGGCGGGAGCCTACCCGCCGCCACGGATGATCCGGATGATGACGGAATCAGCAACGAGCAGGAATTCATCGCCGGGACGGATCCCCTGGATGGCGCCTCCGCCTTTGTCGTGGACACGTCGATGGATGAGGTGGTTCCGGATGACGTGGTGTTGAAGTGGAATTCGGTTGCCGGTCGCCGGTATGCCGTGTGGCGTACCGCCAACCTGATGGAGCCGTTCGTATGTGTCGTGGTTGATTTGCTGGCTACGCCTCCGGTGAATGTGTATCGTGATCCGGAGGCATCCGGTGGCGGCCCGTATTTCTACCGGATCGAGGTAACCTACCCGTGATGGATGTGCGTCATAACATGGTGTGCCTTGCGGCAGGCCTTCTGGCCGGTTTGGCAGGAGTGGCGTCTCGCGCGCAGGCGGATGCCATTGTTGCCATGACGGATTGGAATGACGGGTCGCTGGCGAACTGGAGCGAGAACCAGGCGTGGGTGACGATTGCCAATCCCGGGTCCGGCGGAATCACCAACAGCGGATTTCTCCAGGTGACCCTGGATGAGACCGATCCGCTCAATGAAGGGCTGGGTGAGGAATGGTATTCCCTGGTCCAGGTCTCGGCGGCGGATTTCTTTACCGGCGAATGGAAGACCAACCAGTGGTTCGAGTTCAATCTCTGGGCGTCGAATACCACGCCGGATTATGTGCAGGTGCGCTGGTCGGCGGATCCCGGGCGCGTCTGGCGCGACACGGTGTTTGATTCCCTGTATGACAATATGGGAACCCAGAGTTGGGAACATCTCCGGTCGAGTGCGTTGACCGATTATTCGTCGTGGGATTACGGCGGTGGAACCCAGGAACAGTTTCTTAATGACCTGGCGGCAATTGACTGGGTCGGGGTTTTTATCTGGCGTGATGGCGCGGGGCTGCAGGTGTACGGGATCGATGATTTTGCGCTGATGGTTCCGGAACCGTCCGAATGGCTCCTGCTGGCGGTTGCCGGTGTCATATCACGCAATGCCTGCCGCCGCAAACGGAAGCCGTGTTGAAGCGGAGGACGGATCGGCCCCGCTACCGTGGGGTTGAGGGCTGTGCCTGCAGACGGGTGTCGAGTTCGCGGAGCAGTGCCCCGGCTTTTACGACGTCGTCATCGGCCATGCCCTTGGTCCGGGTGGAAATGTCCAGCAGGTGTTGTTGTGCCTCCCGCAGGTTGTCCGAGGACAGTGCCATTTCGGCCAGATGCAGGCGGGCCCGGAACCCGAAGTGGCTGTCGGCCGATTCCTGTTGAATGATCTCCAGGAGCATGCGCCGTGCCGTTTCCGGTTTTCCGGTTTTAAACAACACAACGGCCAGCGTGTCACGGATGTGGGGGTTGTCGCCGGCTGCGGCTTCCAGGGCGGGGATCCATTGCCGGGCATCGTTTTCGCGACCGGGGGATAAGGCCAGGGTGAAGGCCAGGTTGTTGATCAATGCGAGGTCGTTCGGGTGCAGGCGCAACCCTTCCTCCAGCACGGATCGTGAACGGTCAAGATCACCCAGCCGGCGGGCGGCTTCAGCGACAACGATATAGGGGGTCCGGTTCCCGGCGCCGGCTTCAATGGCATCGTGCATCTGGGCCATGGCATCGACGATTTCCCAGCCGCCCCGGTTGAAGCGGACGATGCCCAGCATCTGGGCCCATAACGGGTTGCCGGGTTCCCGTTGCCGGAGCGTGCGCAAGGCCTGGACCATGGCGGTATCCAGGTCGATCATGGTTCCATCGGTCTTAAGGGCAACCAGCAGGCGGAGCAGGGAGGTGTCCGGGTGGATTGACGCCGCGATGGCCTTGTGGGCGGACTCGATGGCCAGGTTGTGGTCCTGGACGGACCTTGCGCTCCGAAGGCCGGCGAGGCAGACGGGGAGAAGCCCGCGGCTTTGCCGAACGGCTTCACGGGCCGCCGTATGGGCGGCCTTTTGAAACCCGGCCCGCAGCAGGAAATCGGATGCACGGGCCAGGTGGGCGGGTGTTGGCACGGCGTTGGAAAGGGAATGGCGGATGAAAGCCGTCAGGTTGGATTCCGCCGGTCGTGGTGTATCCACGGTCGAGGCAACGAGGCTGGCCAGCCAGATCTCGGGATGGTCGGGACAGGCTGCAAAGGCTTCCTGAATAAGCGGGACCCTGCGGGGTGAGAGGGTGATGGCGAGCAGCCAGGTGGAGTCGCTGTCGCGGGCGGTCCGGGCCGCGGCTTCAGCGGCTTCGGCCGCTGCTTCCCCCCGTTGTTCGCGGGCAAGCAGGAGTGCGAGTTGGGTGAGGGCGATTGACTGTTCGAAACGGTTTCTCCCCAGCGATGCCCACTGGTCCCGTTCGGCGGCATCGCCACGGCAACCGGACTGGTAGCTTTCAATCCAGAGCCGGTACAGGGGTCCCAGGAATTCGCCGGTTTCCTGCCGGAGGTTGGTACGGATGGCGGCGGCCTGGCGGGCATAATCATCACCGGATGGCAGGGTGAACCGGTAGCTGAAACAGGCGGCTTCCGCCGGAAGCAGGCGATCCGTCTGGGTTTGTGCGGGCAGGTTGGCGGGCGGCACGATGAGGGCATTCCGGCAGAATTCCGCCAGTTCGTTGTAGCGGTGGCTCCGGTAGAGCGCTTCAAATTCCAGGAAATCCATCACCCGGGTTCGTCGGGCCCGGGGTTTGGAAAGGATATGCAGGGCATGGTCGGCCTGTCCCTGGTCGAGCAGGAGTTTTGCCCATTGGGTGGCGGCTTCGGAAGATTGTGGATACCGGGTTGCCGCAATCCGGGCGGTTTGAAGGGCTGCCACCGGCAGTCCCAGCGCCTGCTGGGCGCGACTGAGGCGAAGCAGGGGAACCAGGTCCGGTTCCGGGCTGTCGGCGTACCCGTGAAGGGTTTCATACACCTGGACCCATTCGGCCTGCCGTTCATAGATTTCGGAGATGAGGAGACGGTTGCGGTCCTGGACATCGGGGACCCGATCGGCCAGCCGGTTCAGGCGGGCCATGGCCTCAGCCGGCTGATCGGCCAATTCCAGGGTGCGGACATATTCGTATTCCAGCGGGGAGGAAAGCGGGGCGATGGCCGCACGCGATTCAAAACCGGTCCGTGCCATACCCAGAAGTTGCCGGCGCGGTTCGGTGGTATCCTCCACGGCCAGCTCGACACCGTAGGGTATCCACGCGCCGAAGGATTGCCATTCCGACAGGTTCATGCCCAGGCGATACAGGGACATAACCCGGATCTCCTGATCCTGGTAGGCTGCCGGCAAACCGACGAATCGTTGCTTGAAGGTGAACCACCGGTCCCCGAAGCGCGCAGCAGAGAGGGGGAGGAGCGGGTGTTCCGGATCAATCCGGCGGATACGGTCGACCAGTATCCAGGCCAGGTCGGGACGCGCGAGCTGGAAACATTTCGGCAGCAGGTTGTAAAGGGGTTCGACGCCATCCAGCAGGTCCAGGCAGCGGACCAGATGGTCGGCAAACCGGGCTTCCCAGTCGGGATGGTTCCGTTGGAGGGTCATGTAATACAATGGCTCCAGGAAACGGGGATCATCAGGCCAGGTGGTGATGGCCTGTGCCACGATGGCGGCGACTCGCGCCGACTGGTTCAGGTTCATGGAAGCTTCGGTTGCGGCCAGGGCCTGGGCGGGGTCGGTGTGGGGGACGGGTCGGTCCGTATCCCGGATGGCATGCCACTGGCGGTTGGCCCGCAGAAAGGGATACAGCATCCGGATGCGGGGGAGTTGGGCCTGGTAGCGGGCGGCAACGAGCAGATGACGGGCGGTGGTTTCGGCATCGCCGGTGACCATCGCCATTTCCGCCAGGATCATGGCCACACGGACATCATGCAGGCGATAACGTTCCGGCAGCTGGTTGATGCGTTCGCGTGCTTCGTCAAGCCGTTTAAGCCCGACGAGGGCATAGGCTTCAAGAATGCGTTTTTCGATCTGCTGGGCGGCCGTATGGTCCGGCGCAAAACGTAACTCGTGAAGTGTCTGCTCATGTTGGTCCCGGAGCAGGAACAGGCGGGCGCGGGCCACCCGCCAATCGGAATCAAATGGCGCCAGGTGCAGGACGGAATCCGCGGCCCGCTGGGCGGAATCCAGCCTGCCGGCATCACGCAATGCCATGGCAACGGATTTGATCATTTCCGCGCGGTGATAGGCGCGATTCTTGTAGAGGGTGAGCAGCGTCAGCAGGGCCAGCAGGGTCAATGCAGGCCAATATGACCGGGCGCGTGCCACGACACGCCAGAACGGGGGGAAGGGGCTCATGTGCAGGAAACGGTCAAATTGCGGATCGGCGCGCCGTTGCCGGTTAATCTGCAGGCGGCGGTCCCAGACGTTCCATTCCAACCAGGCAAGGATAATGCCGGCCAGGGAGACCAGTCCCGTGCTGTCATGCAGGGCGGTCCATGCCGTTGATGCGCCTGCATGGCGGAATCCCAGCACGAGAATCACGATCCGGATCACGTTCAGGAGCAGGGCTTGTGCGATGCCCAGCGGGATCATGACCAGCCAGTAGGCGCGGGGCATCCGACGGTAAAGGCCCAACCCCAGGATCATCAGCAGGACCGTGGTCATGGCGCGCAACCCGCTGCAGGAAGACGGCACTTCGAAATCGACACCGCCCGTCCGTAAAACCAGCCCGTCGGCCCAGATGCGGACATTCATCACGTGCAACAGGCGTTCCGCCAGATGGATGGATCCCCATTGCCCCCCGGTTTCCAGCGGGCTGAAAAGTTGTGCGGGCAGGGGGTGCAGGAAATAAAGCATGCACCAGACCGGTGCGAGATCCCGGATTCCCAGTTGCGGAAATGCGGCCATCAGGCCGGTTATCAGCAGCAGGGTCATGCCCAACCATTCCATCTGGCGGATGGGAATCAACAGGCCGGTCAGGGCCAGCGCCGTACCGGCGAGTGCCAGGAAGGGAAATGCCGATGAGGATGCACGATGCGGTGTGGAGGGGGGGGTGTCTACCCGCCCGGCCGTGGAGATCCCGCGCCGCAGGATGGCCAGGGCGAAGCTGAGGCAGAGCCCGGCCCTGATCCATCCGTTCTGGGTCTGGACCATGCGAGGGAGATGGGTTACCAGCCAGCCGGTGAACAGCAGGATGGCGCCCAGTCCGGCCGATAGGCGGAGGCGCGTGGCGGATGGCGGTTCAGTCATGGGCGGTGCGGACTCCATTCAGGGAATGAATTGCTTTCACCGGCAAATGGTATTATATCAGGGGCCATGCCGAAACGACAAAAAAAGGATCAACCCGCCGTGGGGATACTGACGACAAATACGGTTGGACGGGTCACGACACAAATCGTGCGTATTTCCCTGCCGCCTGAAGGATTCCGGCTGGAATGCGGACAATGCCTGCCCGAACTGCAGATTGCCTATGAAACCTACGGCACCTTGTCGGATTTGCGGGATAACGCCGTATTTATCTGCCATGCCCTGTCGGGGGATGCGCATGTGGCGGGGTGGCATGATGCGGTGGGGACGGGTATGCCGGGTTGGTGGGAGGAAATGGTGGGCCCTGGAAAGGGCATCGATACCCTGCATTACTTCGTTGTCTGTGCGAACATCCTGGGCGGGTGCAAGGGGACCACGGGACCGGGCAGCATCCATCCGGCCACGGGCAAGCCGTACGGTTCATCCTTCCCGCCGATCACGGTGGGGGATATCGTGCAGGCGCACAGCCTGTTGGTGAAACACCTCGGGATAACCGGGCTGGCCGGTGTGGTGGGTGGATCCTTTGGTGGCATGCAGGCGTTGGAATGGGCGATCCGGGAACCGGAGGTGGTGTCCCATTGTGTGTGCATTGCCTCCGCGTCGCGGTTGTCCACGCAGGCCCTGGCGTTCGATATTGTCGGCCGGCAGGCCATCATGGCGGATGCCGGCTGGCAGAATGGCGATTATTATGGAAACGGGCATGGCCCCGAGGCCGGCTTGTCGCTCGCCCGCAAGATCGGGCACATCACCTACCTGTCGCCGGAAATGATGGGCCGTAAATTCGGCCGGGACCGGCACGAGGTTCCGGATGGCGGGCAATCGGGGACACCTTCCCCATTCCATTCGAATTTCGAGGTGGAACGGTACTTGAATTACCAGGGGCGGAAATTCGTGGGACGGTTTGATGCCAATTCCTACCTGCACATCACGCGGGCCATGGACCAGTACGATCTGGGGGAACGGGCCGCCTCCCTGGAATCGGCGCTGGTTCCGGTACGTGGAAAGGTCATGATTGTGGCGCTTAGTTCGGACTGGCTGTTTCCGCCGGAACAGTCCATTGAGCTGGCCTCCGCCCTGTTGCGGGGCAACAAGCGGGTGTCCTATTGCAATCTGCATGCGCCGCACGGCCATGATGCGTTCCTGGTGGATGTCGAGCACCTGGCGGCGGCCATCCGCGCGTTTCTGCCCTGGGTGGAACAGCCGGATGAGCTTGCGCGGCGGGAGGATCCGGCCGGGATGCGGGATGCGGGCCGCAAGACGGAATTTGATTCGATGGAGCGCTGGATCCCGTCCGGCAGCAAGGTGCTGGATCTCGGATGCGGTTCCGGTGCCCTGCTCAGCCGGCTGCGTGCCTCGCGCCGGGTGCATGGGGTCGGGGTCGAGATCGATATTCAGCAGGTGATCGGTGTCCTGGATGAAGGCCACGATGTGTTCCAGGCGGATGTGGACGGTGGCCTGGCCATGATCCCGGACGGATCCTATGAGGTTGCGATCCTGAGTGAAACGTTGCAGGAAATGCGCAATCCGCGCCTGGTGCTGCGTGAGATGATGCGGGTGGCGCACCAGGGAATTGTCAGCTTCCCGAATTTCGGGAAATGGTCCAGGCGTTTGCAGCTGTGGTTTACCGGCCGGATGCCAAAGGGTGGCGCCCTTCCGTTCGAGTGGTATGACACGCCCAACATCCATCTGTTCACCTTCCTGGATTTTCTGGATTTGTGCCGTGTGGAAAATATCGACGTGCTGGATGTGGTGTGCATGCCGGCAAGTTGGGTGGATCGTGCATTGATCGGGATGGGCCTGCGCAATGCGGGTGCTGAACGGGTAATTGCGCGGATTTCCCGTACAAGCGATGGCGCTCCGGCGCCCTCGGGTGACCGGGCGGGAGGGGTGGTATGAGCAAGCAGAAGGCGAAGGGTGGTCTCGATGCGGCGATGAAGCAGGCGCTTTCCGGGCTGGCCACCTGCTGGCGTTGCCCGGTGGGCAAGACCCCGCACAAGGGGATCAGCCTGGCCGGCCAGCAATCGGTCCACACGGTCCTGCAGGATCTGATCACCATCCTGTTTCCCGGCTGCCATGGATTCCGTTCGGCGGGTGGCCGCCCGGCGGGTGCCGAGATGGGGCGTCTGTTGAAGCGCTGTGCCCGGCAGTTGACGGAGCAGATGCGCCGGGCCTTCCAGTACCAATGTGAGTTTGACCGGTGCCGTCGTTGCGGCGATTGCCGCGTGAAGGCCCGGGCCGGAGTGGCCGGCCTGCTTTCGGAATTGCCGGCCATCCAGAAGGTGTTGCAGCAGGATATCGTGGCGGCCTTCGAGGGGGATCCCGCCGCCCGGTCAACCATGGAAGTGGTGATGAGTTACCCGGGCCTGTTTGCCGTGACGGTACACCGCCTGGCCCATCGCCTGTATAAACTGGAGGTTCCGCTGATTCCGCGGGTGATGTCGGAATATGCCCACTCGCTTACCGGGATCGATATTCATCCCGGCGCCATGATCGGCCCCGGGTTCTTCATCGATCATGGCACGGGCGTGGTGATCGGCGAAACGTGTGTGATCGGCCGGAACGTCAAGCTGTACCAGGGTGTCACGCTGGGTGCGTTGAGCTTTGTCAAGGACAGCAATGGCCGGCTGGTCAAGGGCAACAAGCGGCATCCGAATGTCGAGGATCATGTGGTGATCTATGCCGGCGCCACGATTCTGGGTGGTGAAACCACGATTGGCGCCCATTCCGAAATCGGCGGCAATGTATGGTTGATTCATTCCGTGCCGCCGTATTCCAAGGTCTACAACCAGCAACCGCGTCCGTTGATCCGTGAGGCCGGAACCCGGAAAACGACCGACGGAACCGGCTGGGAGGATGTCGGCGCCGGCATTTGATGTTGCCGGAATATGGAACCGTCCGTTTGTCGTTCCGGCGCGTTTCCGCATGGGCATGGGGAGGCTCGGTAGGGACACCTCGCCCTTCTACCAGGGGAGGGTGTGGGGGCTATTCGCGAGTGTTTTCCAGCCGGTCACGCAGGTGGCGCAGGGCGCGGGCCAGGGTGGGACCGATGCTGTTCTGCGGAATACCGGTGAGTGTTGCGATGTCCCGGTAACGCCGGCGTTGCAGGAAGAACAGCGTGATCAGGGTCTGTTCGCGTGCCGGCAGGTCGGCAACCGCCCGGCGGAGCGAGGCGTCGTCAATACCGGGTTCCGGTTCGACCGCCGGCGGATCCTCGGCGCCTCCATGATGCGGCTCGAATTCGACCGTGTCGCCACGATGTTTCCGCATGATGTCCACGGCACGATGCCGGGTGAGTGTAACCAGTGCGGGCAACAGGGCTTTGCGTGCCGCGCACTGGCGAAGTACCCGATGGTCATGTTCCAGCAGGTTGCGCCAGACGATGGCCACGGCATCCTCGGCATCCTGCGGGGCGGCGCTGTACCCGTAGTTGGCGAAGGTGCGCCGGGCAATGGCCAGCAGGATGGGCCCGTATTCCCGCACCAGTTCATCCCAGGCGCCGGAATCGGCGCGGAGCAGGCGCCGGAGCATGCGGGGTTCCTGGGAAGGGTCCGGGTTCATCCGGAATTTATAGCCGATGCCGGGGGAGGCCGCAAGAATCGCCGTCTGGTCCCAGCGGTTCCAAATACTGGTAAGGAAGAGGCTGGATTGAGCGAGGGAAGCAAAAGGGATTGAGACGAGGGCATATCGAGGAGGCC
>MHBQ01000152.1 GCA_001803315.1 Lentisphaerae bacterium RIFOXYC12_FULL_60_16 | reverse complement strand
TGCGTGAACTGTACGATTACTGCCCGGAACTGATTCGCCATTTCATGCCATTTGTGCATCTGGATCCGGAACGGTGCGTGGAGGAACAGGTCCGGCTGGTGTCGGAACTGGCGGATCGATATCCGGTTTACGGCGTCAAGATCAACCCCGTCGGCTGCCAGTCACATGCCGCCGGTTTGCTCGGGCGCGGGGCGGCCCTGCTTGACTTGTGCGAGTCACGGGATTGGCCGTTGCTGTTCCATGTGACCACCCTGCCGGGCGAGGATTATTCACAGGCCCGCGACGTGTTTACCATCATCGAGCGCCGGCCGAAGTTGCGGTTCTGCATGGCGCACAGTCTGCTTTTTCACCGGGCATCCCTGGAGCGTGCCAACAAACTGCCCAACGTCTGGGTGGATACCGCCGCCTTGAAGATCCAGGTTGAATCCATGCGTGCAATCATCGGGAAGACCTTGCCGGCGTCGGATTTCATCGATGCCGACTACTCGGATCATCGCCGGGTGCTGCAGGTCTTGGGTGAACATTACCCGGACACGATCATCTGGGGCACGGATTCCCCGGCCTATTCGTGGATCTGCCGTCGCAAGGAAGGCGAGGGCATCTATCGCGATTTCCGGTTGAAGGGATCCTACGAGGATGAAGTCGCCGCGCTGGATGCCTTGCCGCCGTTGGTGCGGGCACGGGTGGGTGGCGGCAACGCGCTCGATTTCGTGTTTGGCCGGAACAAGAACCGGTAAAGAATTCCGGGGAGGTGTTTGCCATGTCCTTGCTCGCCTGCAAGCCGAATGCCGATGAAACCCTGGACCGCCTCAGGTTGTTCTACAGCCGCGGGGCGGGGGATCAGATCTTCGCGGCGTTCACGATTCCGAGTCCGGCACTGAAGGAGTTTGCAGCCACCTCGCCGGAAGGACTATGTGTCTATCCGGACCCGGACGAACGGATACGTTTCTGGGACCGTTACCTGCGGGAATGGGCCGTGCTGGAGGATGATTCGATTCCGGTTGCGGCCCTCAGCGAGTTCGACCAGGGCCTGTATGGCGGTGTACTGGGAGGCGAAGTGCGGTTCAACTGCAACCCGGAAACGGGATGGATATCCTCCATGGTGGTTCCCCTGTTGAAAGACTGGAGCGAATTCAAGGACCTGCGGTTTGACGAACGTCATCCCTGGTTGCAGCGGTATGAGCGGCAGATGGACCGGTTCGTGCGGGGAGCCCGGGGAAGGTTCGGGATCGGTCATGTCATCCTGATCAACGGGTTGAATTTTGCCTTTGAGCTGGTGGGCGCAACCGAGACCTATGCCGCCATGATTGACGATTCGGAAACGTTGCGCGAAGCCATGGAACTCGGGCTCACGGTCAACCGGAGCATCCAGCAGCGTTTTTTCTCGCATATACCGTTGTTGGAGGGTGGGACCTGCAGTTCCGGCGCCCAATGGATACCCGGCCGTGTGATTGCGGAGAGTGTGGATCCCTTCCACATGACCTCGGTCGACTATTTCGAAGCGTGGGGGCGCCCCGTCACGGAACGGATCATGGCGGAATATGACGGCGGCATCACCCATCTGCACGGGAATGGGCGGCATCTGTTGGAAGCAGTATGCACGATCAAGGGACTCAAGGGGCTTATCCTGGGCGATGACAAGGGATATCCGGCTGCCCTGGATGTTGCGGATGACCTGCGGGCGCGTTCGGGCGATACGCCGCTGGTGATGGTTACGTCCCATGACCGGTTTGTCGATAAGCTGAACCGGCATACGCTGCCGGGCGGCGTACTCTACTTGGTCAACGGAACGCCGGATGCGGCAACGGCCAATCGTTGCATGGAGACGGTCAGGACCTACCGGTGCTGACGCATGGGACCTGTTGGACGGGTCGAATATCCGTGTTGATCAACACGCGACTGCCATGGCTCCCAGGTCTTGGTCAACGTCAGGTTTATCGTTGCAACGGCCAGTGCCTCTTCGTTGGGCGGAAGAATGACCAGCGGTTCGCCCGTGCGGGAGACGATCACGCTGGTTCCTGAGGCGTTCTTTGCCACGCAGTTGCAGCAGACAACCCACAAATTGTTTGCCTGGGCGTGTGACCCGCTATGGTTGATGCGGTGGCTGGTTCCGATGTCGGCGTTGCCACAAGCGGCGTTGCACCAGAGCAGCACTTCCGCCCCGGCAAGCCGCATCCGCCGAATACTTTCGGGGAACTCCCCGTCAAAGCAGTTGGATATCCCGATGGTCGCGTATTTCGTAACGAACACAACCGCGCGTGCATCGAGCCCGGGTTCCGAGAAACTCCCGGTCTCATAGGGCCATGGATACAGCGGTGTCTTGCGTCGGGTTCCCAGCCACGATCCGTCGGCATCGATTATTCCGATCGAATTGTAAACCGTGCCGTCGGCAAGCTCGGAGAACCCGAAGGCTAGAACCATGTTCGTTTCCCGGGCCGCCTTCTGAAGCGATTGAATGTAGGGACTCTCCGGGATGACATCTGCCAGATTCCGATTCGCCACCGCAGCTTCCTCCGCGGTGCCTGCCAGGGGGGTGAAATAACCCGGCAGACACATCTCCGGGAAAGCAAGCATTTGCACGTGTTGTTGAGCGGCTGCATGAATGGCGGATATCATCCGTTCGAGATTGTCCTTCTTTACGCTTGCTCCGCCGCACGCGTTTCTCATCTGGTATGCACCCACGGTCAGCGGTAACGCCCCCGCTTGCTCCAGGGATACCGCAATGTCCGTCTTTGCCTGTTGGCTCCGTGCCAGCAAGGCGTCAGCATGCGTCTCGAATATCCGGTTATAGGTTTTCATGATCACCAAGCATATATTGTTGCCATCCGCGACGGCGCCAAAACCTCCGCAAAACTCAAACAAACTCACAAACTCAGGGACAGACAACAAACTCAGGGACACAAAATATTTGCAGAAATTACCGGAAATTGCACCTGGAGTTTCCTTTATACAGTATGGGGACTGGATGGTCCAGTTCCATGGAGGAAACGCCATGAGACAGGCACGCAAGGCCGATGGGGCTGGATACTGCCATCCTGTGCATGTCACGGATCATCGAACGGCGCTTCGTGCTGGGCGATGCCGAAAAGGAACGATTGCTCAACCGGATGCGCCAGTTGGCCGCTTTTGGCGGCATTAAAATCCTTGCTTACAACTTTCTGTCCAACCACTTCCATGTGTTGGCCTATGTGCCGGAGATATGTGCAGGGACAGGAAAAGGGGGTGGATGTGGAAGGGCGTGCGATCCGGCAGGGATTTAAGCAGGAAGAGGTGGAACCGGTGTTGGCGGAAGGAGGGAGATTGCCGGTGAAGCGGAGTTTCGGTAACGGATGGACAATCGCCGGTCCAGAAAATATTCATCAGGGACGGGAGGGGGTGTTAATCAGCCGTTGGGGGCGATAGTTTGTCTGTCCCTAAGGATCCTAAGGATCCCTATTGCCCAACGCCGGCCTTCATGCGCGGCGGACTCGCCGTCGCGTGCGAGGCCTGGTTGTGCGACTTTATTTCTTGAATAAGTCCAAATGGGTTCCCATTCTTTCAAAAATGATGAGCTTACTGTCGATTTTGTAAATAAGGAGCCAGTCGGATTCAATGTGACAATCCCGTCGACCTTGATAATTCCCAACAAGCTTGTGATCGCGATGAATGGGATCGGGCGTTTGTCCGGCAATCAATGTACAGGCAAGAATTTTAAATTTCTCAATATTCTTCCCCCGCCGCTTGCAAAGCTTAAGATCCTTCTCAAACTGCTTTGTGTAAACCGGGGTATACATCAGATTCCCAGTTTCTTGAACATGTCAGCGGTATCCTTACAGACCACCAGATCGCGGCCTTCGTCTGTAGCGTCAAATGTCCGCTTGGTGGTGGTGGAAGGAACTGTAACATTGAAGGGTAGCCCCTGGTGGAGTTCGACCTGCCGGTAAAATATCGTGATCGCCTGAGTGGAATTCAGACCGAGACGGGTAAATATCGCCTCGGCATCATGCTTCAATTCCGGCTCAAGTCTTGCTCTCAGCATCGCGCTCTTGCTCATATACACATCTCCATTCTTTTGAGAGACTGTAGCACAAATGGGATACACAATCAAATTATATTTTCAATTGCACAACGTCAGCATTGAGCGGCGAGTGAACCGCTGGGTTCACGAGTCGCGCTCGAATGATTTGTGTGCGCCCAGCATGGGCGCGTTGTAAATGGGGTGCAAGTCCCCGGTAGGAGGACCGACACATGAAAATGTGAAATAACTACCACTTGAAGCCAACTCCGGAAGGGTAACCAGCCGGGGGGAGGAAGGCTAGAGGAAACCGGCGGGCCGACGGACAGAAACCACATAACAAGGCTGGTCGCGATACGACGAGCTGGCACAACACAGTAAAGTCGAAGGTCCAATCGCGGAAGCAAATGTGGCGGTCGTGCCGGGACGCAACGCGTTCTTACCTGGGGAGACCCCGCCCGGGCAACCGGAAGGGGAGTCAGCAGAAGCCGTAGTAGTGAGCGGAAAGCCGGGGGCTGGAAGATGCCCGTTAAAACGGCGTAACCGGAAATCTTGAAGCTCATGAAGGGCTGAACCGAACAGGAACGTTCCGACCGTGTGAAGGATGTCGCAACCGATGAAACCAGATGGTGAGGAAGCGGCAAACGCCACCACGAAGGGAAGCATGGGGACGTTCAGGAGCAAGACCATGATGGAGCAAATTCTGGGGAGGAAGAACCTGCTGGAGGCTTGGCAACGCGTCAAGTCGAATGCAGGGGCTCCCGGCATAGACGGGATGACCGTCGAAGCGTTTCCGGCTTTCAGCCGGGAACACTGGCCACGGATACGCTCCGCGCTCATGGAGGGAACGTATGATCCGGCGCCGGTGCGCCGGGTGTTCATCCCGAAGCCTGACGGGACACAACGTCCGTTGGGCGTGCCGACGGTGCTGGATCGGGTGATTCAGCAGGCGCTGGCGCAGGTGCTGACACCGCGCTTCGAGTGTGGTTTCAGTGACCACAGCTATGGTTTCCGCGAAGGCCGCAACGCCCATCAGGCGGTGCGGGAAGTGGAAGCCTGCTGGAAAACGGGACACCGCCATGCGGTGGACTGTGACCTGAAGTCCTTCTTCGATACGGTCAACCATGACCGGCTGATGGGACAGTTGCGGGAAAAGATCCGGGACCGCAAGGTGCTGGGACAGATCCGCCGCTACCTGCAAGCCGGAGTGGTACTGCCCGACGGTACCCGCGAGGCCACGCCTCAAGGGGTGCCACAGGGTGGACCGCTATCGCCCCTGCTGGCCAATATCACGCTCGATCCATTGGACAAAGAACTCGAACGGCGGGGGCATCGGTTTGCCCGGTATGCCGACGACTTTCTGGTCATGGTGAAAAGCGTGAAGGCGGCTGAACGGGTGATGGCGAGTCTGACCCGATTCGTGGAAGGACGGCTTAAACTGGTGGTAAACCGGGCCAAAAGCAAGGCCGCGCCGCTCAAGCAGTGTGCCTTTCTGGGTTTCCAGATCGGGGCACAAGGCCGGGCCGTGTGGACAGCCAAGGCTCACGCAGGCTTCAAACGGCGGGTGAGGGAAATCACCCGCCGGAACCGGGGACACCGGGTGCAGGACGTCATCGACGAACTGAAACGGTATGTTACCGGCTGGCTCAACTATTTCGGGATCAGCCACACCTATACGGCGTTGCTGGAACTCGATGAATGGGTGAGACGAAGGGTGCGGCTCTATCACTGGAAACAATGGAAACAGCCGCGGACGCGTCGCCGGCATCTGCTCGCGCTCGGTATACCGCGCGAGGAGGTGCATATGGCCACGCGTAGCCGCAGCCGACCGAAGGGAGACGGGCTGCCGTCTTCGGCAGCAATGGAGCGAAGCGGAATGGCAACGGGTACTGGAGGATGAGTGGCAATAGCATCGTCCAACGTGCCCTGACCAACCGCTGGCTGCATGAACACGGAGTTCCCGACATGCGCACGTTATGGATTACGCTTCACTATGGGGCAAAGGCCCGGGTCTGATTGGAACCGCCCGGTGCGGACCCGCACGCCGTGGTGGTGTGGCACCCGTGGACTGACCGACTCGGTCAGTTCACGGGGAGCCGATTCGCATCAGGGATTCAGAAACACCTCCGCCGTAATCGCGAGGGTTGGAAAGGCCTTCCGCACCGGTTTGTCGAATGTCACAAACGGCACGCCAAGTTGTTTAGCCAGTACAACGAATTCTCCATCATAGGCGGTGATGTTGTGGTGAAAGGTCAGTTCCAGTACATCGTTGGATGGAACCGCGAATTCCCGACTGCTCCAAAGGACTTCAGCTTGTTCCATGGTTCTTCTGGCCTGCGCCAGCGACATGCCCTCATGGCGCATATAGAGGGTCAGAATGTTTCTTATCTCCGATCTGCATATCAAGGGTACGGCCCAATCCGCATCCTTGAGAAGTACTTCATCGGCCAATGCGCTCTTGTCACCCGGAATGAGCAAATAGGCGATGAGGTTTGAATCGGCAACGATCATGGACGACCTTCGACCTTTGCCATCTGGATCAAGCGATCATTCAATCGGCCCGGAAGGGATGCCCGATGGTTTCGGATGTCGAGGAGCAATCCGTTGACATTTACTCGTGCAGGCGCAACGATCATTTCCAGGCAAACCAAGGCTTCCTTATTGAGGCTTCTGCCGTGTTGCTTCGCCCGTTGTCTAAGGGCGGCGTGTAGCGGTTGCGGAATATCTTTTAGAGTTATGCTTTTCATGAAGTAACCGTATCATAACCATAATGGTTGTCAATGGAGATGTCATCGTTCTGTCTCTGCCTTGCGAACGGTCAGAATGACCGTTTTCAAATGGCCCTCCGCGGCCATTTGAAATACGTGTCAATTCTCTGGTGTGCGCCCAGCATGGGCGCGTTGTAAATGGGGTGCAAGTCCCCGGTAGGAGGACCGACACATGAAAATGTGAAATAACTACCACTTGAAG
>MHBQ01000151.1:87758-92040 GCA_001803315.1 Lentisphaerae bacterium RIFOXYC12_FULL_60_16 | reverse complement strand
TCAGGTGCTGGAACCGGGCGCCGGTGGTGAGCATGGTGCCGACCGGTGCCGCCATGGCGCGCAACTGGTCATTGCGGAATTTGACCCCTTCGATTCGTCCGACGAGTTGCTGGCGGCGTGCGAGGCCTGCCCGCTGGGTGCCCAGCATGGCCTGTTTCCGGCGGATGTCGCGGTATCCGCCGATTACGGTGGCCACCAGGATCAGGCCTGCCATGGCGGCGGCTGCCAGCCAGTAGGGCTTCTGCCTCCGGAAGACCTGCTCGTCGCGCATGGTGCGCGGCAGGAGGCTGATGCGTTGTTCGGGGGGAAGATGGCCGGTCCATGCCAGGCCAACCGCGGCGGCAAAACTTTCCGGCTGGTCGGTCGCCGGGTACCCCGGGAGATCCCGGAACAATTCCACGGGGAATGGCATTCGGGTGGCAACCTGTCCGGCGAATCCCGTGAGCGATGCGGATCCGCCGGCCAGCAACAGGCGACCGGGGCGCATGTCTCGGGCGGTGAAAAGGCTGTCGAACACCGCCACGCAGGATTGGAGTTCGGCCACCCAGATGTCGATGGCGCCGGTCAGGTCGGGGGCCGGTGTATTGGTTTCAGTGGTTTCCGAACGGGAGGTCTTGAGTGAATCGGCCTGGGCGGGAGGAATCCGATTCAACCGTGCAAGGGCCTCGGTGAAAAGGCGTCCGCCGCCGGCAAAGGCACGTCCGAACAGGAATCCCCGGCGGCTGGCGATGGTGACCACGGTGGAGGTGTCGCCGACATCCGCCAGGATGACCGGTTGTTCCGATTCCCGGAAGCTGGAGGCGCCGGCGGCATGGAGTGCGGCGGGCATGGGGATGAGGTCCACCAGGTTCAATCCGGCATCCTTCGTGAAGGACAGGAGCGGCTCCACGGCGGCAGGACGTGCCATGCACAATTGGAGCGCGCGTTGGCCGGGTGTGCCCTCGAAGGGGATGAATCCGTAGAGCATGGTTTCCGATGCCATCTCGTTGAAGCGGATGACCTCGATGTCGACGGCCTGTTCAGCCGTGCGGGGGTCGGCCGGTGGGAGCGTCAATGGCTGGCAGATCACATCGGTGCCGGGAATGCCGAGTACGCAGGGCGTTCTGCCGATGTGGAGGGATGCGAGCCAGGGTCCGATGACCGCGAAGGGGTCGGTCCCTTCATAGGGCAGACGGAGTTGTTCCAGCCGGCGGATGACGGGCCGTCCGGACCGGGATTCGACCCACGCGGCCTTGACCGCGTAGCGGCCGATATCCAAGCCGATTATGACGCCTCGTTGTGCCATGGATGATCCGTTGAGATGCCTGTCACGGTGCGGGTGATTCCGTTGCAGCCGTGCTGATCGGCACGAGGTTTTCGCCCCGATCTGAAAGGATGTTGGCCGTGACAAAGATCAGCAGGTTTTGCCGGGATTGCTCCACGGAGTCATGTTCGAACAGCCGGCCGAGCAGGGGAATGGAGGATAGGATGGGCACCCCGCTCCGTTTCTTGGATTCCGTGGAGAGGATCAGGCCGCCCATGACAACGGTTTCGCCGCTGTGGACGATCATTTCGGTTTCGATTTTGCTACGGCGGAAGATGGGGAGCTTGACCAGGGAGAAGGCGTTGGTCTCGCCAGTTGAGGAGGTGGCGGTGGATGAGGAACCCACGCTGTAATATTCATAGCGGACGAATTCGCTCAATTCCGGGATGATCCGGAGGGAGATGTCACCCATGTCGGCTCCCACGCTGGGGGTAACGTCAAGCTGGATGCCAAGTTCCTCCAGTTGGGGGGAACCGGAGGGTACCAGGACGGTGGTGTAGATCGTGGATCCACCGTCCGAGGTGGTGGTGGGGGTGGACTGGACGTCGTATTCCTCAAAGTAGCGGAAGTCCTCGCCGATCCGGATGCGGGCGGGGTTGTTGTTGACCGTGGTGACCTTGGGAACGGAGAGTGTCTGGCTCTTGCCGGAGGTCTGGAGGGCATGGAGCACGGCGCGGAACATCGGGTCGGTAAGGATGCCCTGGTAGGACAGGTTGAGTCCTTCCGAGGCGTTGGGGAATCCGGTGTAGTGGACGCGGCCACCGGCATCGATTTGGGTTTTGGGCCGGTTGACGGGTACATTGTTCTCGAGTACCGTTTTACGGCTGATGTCGATATTGCTGTTCAGCACCCAGTCGATGCCCAGTTCCCTCAGGTCGGTGACGGAGGTGGAGATGAATCGTGCCTCGATGAGTATCTGGGGAGGACAGACATCGAGTGCCTCGATGATTTCCTCGATACGGCTGAGGTTTTCCCGTGTGTTCTTGGCGATGAGGACATGGGCTTTACGGTCGAACAGGAGGTCGGAACCGTCGCGCTCGGGGATGAACCGTTGAACGGCATCCACGATGTTGATGGTTTCACGCCCTTCCGCCAGTTCCTTGCCGGACATTCCCTTGCGCAGCCGGTACATGCGCGTGGCCATCGGGGTTGATGGTTCGGTCTGATCGCGCGGGGTGGCCCAGATGATGTTCTCCCCTACGTAGAAGGAGACTCCCAGGTTGCGGGAAACGAAATCCAGGATCTCCGACAGGGGTACCTTCTCGGCATGAACGGTCATGGTGCTGGCGGCGTCCATGGCATCGGCGACGATATTGATGTTCTCGGAAGCCCCCACAGCCAGGATGAAATCGTTGATGTTCACCCCTTCCAGATGCACCGTGACAGGTTTGTTCAAGGCCTGTTCCATGGGGGTTGACGGGGCGCGCAGGGGACCGGTCTCCCCCCGGATGTTGCGCTGAAGGCCGTAGGTTTCGGGAAGGTTTTTGCGGGAGTCGATATCCACGGTCATGCGAGTCTGGGTGCGGGCGTTGCGGATGGCGGCTGCTTCCGCCCGGCGTTCGTTGAGGCGGTCCATGATTTTGCCCTGTAATTCGGGCAGACCGGGGATGTCGGGGTTGTTCCGGGCGATGTCGATGCAGACGAGCATGGCGGCCGTGTAGTCCTGGGACTGGTACAGTTGTTCAGCGCGGGCCATTTGGTCCGCATTCGCGGACCGCCGCAGGAAGGAACCCGGTGATGTGCAACCGCAAAGGATCCCGCCGCACAGCAGGATCCGGCAGGCAATGGTGGATACTATCCGGTTCACTGGCCCAGCTCCCATTTTAGCGGCGCTTCGAAGATGTTGCCGGCGAAGGCCGCGTTGATCGTGAGTCCCTGAACACTGTTGGTGTGGTTGTCGATGACGCGGAACGTGCGTTCACGTTGATGCCAGAAGCAGCGGATCATGGGGAAGGCCGTCGGGTCGTAGGGATCGGGGTGGTAGCCGTCGCCATGGTTCATCTGGGAGAGCTTGACCTCGCACCAGGAGGCTTCGCCATTACCGTCGCTATCTTCCGGGGATGCGTTGAGATAGCCGGGGCTGGCGTAATACCAGTTGCAACGCGCCTCACAGAATTCATATAGGTAACTGCAGGCATTGATGCCGTTGCGACCGGAGTTATCGTCGGTTTCGGCAAGCTGGTCGGGCATGTCGGATGGGCGGGATCCATCGAGGCCGTGGGTGGAGTCGGACTTGCAGATATAGGATTCACGGTTGGCGGCGTACTGGGGGTGCAGGCTGGACAGCCAGGGCGGCATCTTTTTACCGTGATCGTCCCGGTACATGGTGATGGCCAGGCTGAATTGGTGGAGATTGTTCTTACAATGGGATTGGCGGGCTTTTTCGCGTGCTTTCTGCACGGCGGGAAGCAGGATGCCGGCCAGCATGCCGATGATGGCGATGACGGTCAGCAATTCGATCAGCGTGAACGCCTGTTTCATTACCATTGTTTTGTATCCACAACGGGACTTTTGGGCTGCTTAAGCAAGGCAGACTGAATGCAGGATATGCGCTTGTAGGGTGGGGTGCAATAGATAAATATCCCGTCATTCGATAACATCAGAAGCTGTGGAGAAGTCTGGATGATCAGGTCGGGATGTTGTGTGATCGCCCTGTGGGCGGGATTGCTGGCCGGTGCGCCTGCTGCGACACCATCGGACTGGATCCTGCCGGCTTTTCCTGAGCGGGCCGTGTTTACCCCCGATACGGTTCCCGGTGGATATACGCTCCTGTTTCTGCCGGCGGAGAAGACGGTGAACGGTTCCCTGGCGGTGCGGCAGACGGGTGGTGACCCGGCGCCGTTCCGCATCGTCCATGCCGGGCCGGATTCCGTGGCGGTGTTAATTCGGGCGGGCACCAACCGGGTCCAACGTCCGATGGCGTTGTATCTGAACGGGCGTGTGAAGGGGGATGCCGGTGAAGATGCGCTCCGGAACCCC
>MHBQ01000151.1:831-87701 GCA_001803315.1 Lentisphaerae bacterium RIFOXYC12_FULL_60_16 | reverse complement strand
GAACGCATGCGTTACCTGTTCGCGACAACCGTTCGGCGGCAGGAATTCGAGTATCTTGAGAATTTCCAGGAGGAGTTGATTGCCGGCCAGGGCCAGCAGCGGGGGCGGAAGCGCGGACAGGAGCACCGGTGGCTGATCCGGATGCGGACGTGGATCCTGGTGCCCGGGGATGGGCCCTACCGCCTGGCGGTTCAATCGCGTAACTCGACGTTTGTCCTGCTGGATGGGCGTCTGGTGACCACCCGCACCTCGGATGCGCGTGAAGGTGAATGGACCACGGGGGCACCGGTGATGTTGCGGGCCGGGGTGTACCGGCTCGATGTCTATCATTGCTCAGGACCTGCCCTGAGCGTTCGCCTGGGATGGCAGGTTCCCGGAACCGCGGGCGTGGTGCCGGTGCCGCTGGAGGCGCTTGTCACATCCGGGGAAGCGGTTGAACCCCGGCTGGAACGGATGGACCGGGCGATCAATCCGGATTTTGGCTGGGACATGGAAGCCCCCTATGCGGTCCAGGATGGAGCGGTGGTTTTTGTGCCGGTCCGCTTTAAAAACCGTTCGGCCAACCGGCTCAGCCCTGACATGCAGTTCCGGTGGGATTTTGGAGACGGCAACACGTCGAGCGAACCGGCACCCCACCATGTTTATCACCGGCCCGGGTTGTGGCGGGTCACGCTGTCGGCCCGGGACGCCATGGGGTTTTCGGCGGCATGCGAACGTCGGGTGGATACCTCGCTGGCTGAACCGAAACGGATCCGGATCGGGGGACGGGTGGAGGCGTTGCCGGCTGTTTGTTTCGGATCGGATGTCGTCCAACCCCGGTGCCGTGTGGAGGGCGATCCGGGTTCATTCACCGACCTGATCCTGCATGCCCGTCTCTGGCAATCCGGCAAGGAATCAACGGTTCGCCTGCCGGTTGTTCTGCCGGCCACGTGGAGCCCGGCAATTTCCAATGCCGGAGACTGGCATCGTCTCGAATGGACCCTGATGCACCGGGATGTCCCGCTGACGGCCGGGTCGGTCCAGGTCCAGGTTCCGCCGTTGTCCGCCGCGGGTCTCTCGGTCAACGGTCAATCCCTGTGGACGGCACGTGGTGAGCAGGTTGTGCTGATGCCGTGGGCGCCGAACCAGGCGGTGAGGCGAAGCCCCTGGCCGTTGCGTGCCCAACGGCGGATTGCCGTGGTGGGTGAAGGTCCGGTGATCCAGAGCCTGTCCCGACAGGGGGTCCATTCCCGGTGGGGGAAACGGAATGGTTCCAACGAGGGGATTCCACCGATCCAGGTTGTCGCCCTGCCGGACTGGTCCCGTGACCCCAATGTGTATGGTCCGTTGTTGAAACTGGTGGAGACTCCCGCTGCCGTGCCGGCCGGTGCGCGAGGCTTGCTGGTTTGCCTGGGATTTTCTGATTGGCTGGCAGGTACGGATCCCCGGGTGTTTGAGCGGCAAGTGGCGGCCTTGAGTGATGGTTTGCTGGGGGATGTCCCGCTCATGTGGGTGACGCCTCCGCCGGCGGGTGATACCCCCGGGGCGATGCGTCCCTATGTGGAGGCGATTGTCCGGACCGCCTATGTGAGGGGCATCCCGGTAGCGGACCTGTATTCCGCTTTCACCATGACGGACCAGTCGATCCCGTTGCTGGATGACACCGGACTGGCCTTGACGCGTGCCGGTGAACACCTGATGCTGCGCGTACTGGATGCGGCCCTGGCCGCTGCCTCGGAGGATTTGCCGTGAAGGGTCCGGATCCCCTGCTGTTGAGCCGCCTGCGACCGGAATGGAGTGCCCATATTCCCCTCACGATGGCGCAGAAGGTTGTCGGGCTTTTGATTCTGGCCGGTGTGATAACCGGTCTGGTGCTGGCCCCCCTGGCTGCCGGACGGGTGCTGGTGGCAATCTGTACCGTGTATTATGTGGCGTTCACCCTGTATAAATTCATGCTGGTGCGGTTGTCGGTGTCGCAATCCGCCGAGATCCGGGTGCCGATCGAGCGGCTGGCGGAATTGCACGATGAGGATCTGCCACGTTATTCCATCCTGGTGCCGTTGTATCATGAGCCCGAGACCGTGGTCCGACTGGTGGAATCGATCCAGGCACTGGATTATCCCGCGAACCGCAAGGATGTACAATTACTCCTGGAGGAGGACGACGGTGAGACGCGTGCGGCGGTTGCCGCCATGTGGATGCCGCCGGGGTTCCGGGTGACGCTGATTCCCCGTTCGCACCCGCGAACCAAACCCAAGGCATGCAACATCGGGCTGGCGTTGGCGCGGGGAAAGTATCTGGTGATTTATGATGCGGAGGACCGCCCCGAGCCCGACCAGCTTAAAAAGGCGGTCATCGGATTCCGGCAGGCGGATGATCGGGTGATCTGTCTCCAGTCCAAACTGAATTACTACAATCCCCGCCAGAACCTGCTGACCCGCTGGTTTACCGCGGAATATTCGGCCTGGTTTGACTTGTTTCTGCCGGGACTGGCGGCCCTGAATGCGGTCATTCCGCTGGGTGGGACCTCGAACCATTTCATCACCAGGCCCCTGCGTTCCCTCCTGGGCTGGGATGCGTACAATGTGACGGAGGATTGTGATCTTGGTATACGGATTTACCGGGCGGGTTACCGGACCCAGATGCTGGATACCACCACCTGGGAGGAAGCGTGCGGGCGGCTGCCATTCTGGATCCGCCAGCGGACGCGCTGGCTGAAGGGATATCTCCAGACCTACCTGGTGCATATGCGTCAGCCTGTCCGTTTGTTGCGGGAACTGGGCTTGTCCAACTTTCTTCATTTCCAGGTGTTGATCGGGGGACTGGTGTTCGGTTTTGTGATCAACCCGTTGTTCTGGATCATGACGCTCCTGTGGTTCGTGTTCCGGGTGGAATCCTTGTCGCTTCTGTTTCCGGGCATGGTGTTTCTGATGGGTGCGCTGTGCCTGTTTGCCGGCAATTTCACCTTTGCCTATATCGGGGCCGTGGGGTGTTATCGCCGGGCCTGTTATGATCTGGTCAAGTATGCGCTGGTGGCGCCGGTGTACTGGGGCCTGATGAGTGTCAGTGCCTGGCGGGCGGTCTGGCAGTTTTTCCGTAATCCTTTTCTCTGGGAGAAAACGCGGCATGGATTCTTTGCCGGAACATAAGCGCCGATCCGGACGACGGTACGGGGGGCGGGTCATCCGCCTGATGCTGGCATTGGCGGTGGTGATGGGGGCGCTTTGCCTTGCGTATCACCACCGGGTGAGCCGGTCGGACGAAGCGGATGTGCTGGATGCCCTGGGGCGTTACGTGCTGGCCAACAGCACCGAAGGGCGCCAGGCGCTGGTGGGTTCCGTATGGTGGCCGCCGATTCCCACGGTGATGGTGACGATGGCACATGCCGTGGCCGGATCCGCCGGGCGATTCGGTGCGGCTGTCCTGGTTGGCGCGCTGATGGCCGGATGCCTGGCCTGGACCATGAACCGCCTGGTCCGGCGCTGGGTTCCGGGCGGGCTGGCAGCCTGGCTTCCCGTGGTGGCCCTGCTGGTGTACCGGCCGTTCTGGGAAGCCGCCGGCGGTGGTGGTGTCGCCACGTTAACGGGCGCCTGGTTGTCGTTGATGGCGGTCTGGAGTGCCGTTCGCTGGAGCGAACACCAGTCATTGCGGGCACTGGTCTACCTGGGGTTGGCGGGGATGGGACTGGTGGGGACGCATCCGGTGCTGGCCCTCTGGTTCCTGTTGATCCTGTTGTGGGTCGGGGTGGATCTCCGGTTACGCGGGACGGGACATGATCAGCGGCAGGCGGTTGGACTGTTGCTGGTATTGCCCGTCGTCTACCTGGCGGCACTCTGGGGGTTGTTGAACTGGCTGATCATGGGGGACGGGTGGTATGCCCTGCGTGCGGTGTGGCCGGCTGCCGTTGCCGGGTCCTTGACGGTTGCAGGCTGGACGCATGTTCCGGGTCTGACCGGTGGTGTATGCCTTGGCCTGGTGGCCGTGCGGCACCGTATCCGGTCGGGCTTGTGGTTGAGTTTCCTGGTGATGGCGACCCTCGGATTGCATGCGATCCTGATCGCCCGCGGGATGGCATGGGCGGGGCAGGCGATGACGTTGTCGGCTGCCGTCCTCGGCTTGCTGGCATTGGCTTACCTGTGCCGTGAGGATGTCGGGATGCCGGGTTGGTTGAAGGTGGGGACCGGCCTGGTGGCGGTGGTGTCGGCGTTGGCGAGTCATGTCGGCACGGTTGATCCGGCGCCATCCGCCACCGTTGCCCGCCGTGAACTTGTGGAGCAGGTTGCCCGGCATGTTCGAGGTACCCATCCCTGTATCAAGGTGTTTGTGGCCGGGTACCGGGGATTGCCGGTTGTTGAGGCGGGAGATCCCGGTCTGTTTGTGCCGTCGCTGGATTTCAACCTGCGGGCTGCAGGGCGGGCCTATCCCGGTCATTGGTTGTACTTGTTGGCACCGCCGCCAAACGGGCGGACCGGCACGGAGAGCCTGTATTGGAAATATCCGGATCTGATCCGGCATGGGGCTTCGGGCATGGTGTTCGATTCCGAATGGGAGGGATGGCGGTTGTACCGCCTGTCCGCGGTCCAGGCTCCTGAGATCATGAAGCCGTGACCGGTTGTACCGCCTCAGATAGGGGTGAGGGTTTCGTCCGTTGGCGTGGGGCCGGGTTTCTTCCGGTGAAACCGTTTTCGCAGGCGGTTCATTGACCGGACAGCGGATGTCCGGGTTGTCCGGGCCATGGTGTGGACGGCCCGCGCCAGTTTTACGCGGGTGGTCTTGATGGCGCCGCCTGTTTTCCGTCCGATGGCGAAGAGGCCGGTCCAGGTGGCGGCGCCGATACGGGCTGCGCCGGCGCCGGCGGCGAACACCGGTTTCCGGATGAAGGAATCCATGATCAGGGCCGTCTGGTCAATGGCATGGGAGACGCCATCCCGTGCCCGTTCGGCCCATTCCGGATTCATGGCGCGGATCACGTCGTCGACCATGATGCCCCGGATGTCGACGAGGAATGCCTGGATCTTGTTATGCACGCTGTGCTGGATGGCGTTCGGATCGGCGGGGCGGAGCGGCCGGCATCGTTCCACCGCGGCGTGGCCGGCGACGGAGGTCAGCAGGCTGGCGCCGACACCCTGGGCGATGTCGTCGATGGATCGCCCGATAAACGGCACGTCCCGCATGAGGTTCTGGGCCAGCTTGCTGCCGAAGTTGAGCACGTTTACCGTGGCCACGATCCGGAAGATGTCACGGAATACGTGCATGCGTTCCCGGACTCCCGGGATGCTCCGATAGATGCGGGAAATCCGGATCACCATGCGCCCGTTTCGATACAGCACCAGCAGCAGGTCCATGGAACGCCAGGGACTCAGGGTGACGCCGACCGCCACATCGCGCACGCCTTTGCGGACTTCCTGCATGGCGAGTGCATCCAGCGTAAACAGACAGGGCAGGATGCACATGGATTCAACCTCGGAACCGATACGGCTGGCGTCCGGTTCCGGAATCGCGGGGTGGTTGGTTGCGAGCAGGCGCCGGCGGTTTTCAACGGTGTTGAGGCGTTGTTCAGGGCTCAACAGGGGATTGCCGGCCAGACGTTCGAGAATATAACCCAGGTATTGAAGCTGGCGATGCCCGGTGGGTGGATCCGGCGGGGTCGGTACCGCCGGATAGCGGTTGAGCATGACCAGTAGATAGACCGCGGATGACAAGAGCCCGAGGGACAGGATGCATGCATAGCCGTATCCCAGGGCGGGATGCACCCCGCGGAGCACCTGATAGGCATGGATGAGTTCGATGATGGCAAAAAAGGTGAGTAGGAGACCGATCACCAGGGTTGCGCGCCAGAGGATTCGTAAAAATGAACGCATTGGGATTTGACTCCTGTTCCGGCTTCGGCCGGATGACGCTTGTATCTCCAGTCCATGGTACTCCCTGCGGGACGGTGCGGCAACATCCGAAGCGATGCCGGCCGGCGGGTGGATTACCAGCGGAACAGACGTGACAATGCCAGTGCCGCCATGAAGCAGGCAAGATTGATCAGGACGATCGTTGCGCCTGCCGGCAGGTCGAACCAGAAGGCTGCCATGACCCCCGCAATCACCGATGTGATGGCTTGCAGGGCCGACAGGATGAGGGCGGATCGAAAGCCACGCGCCACCTGCAGTGCCGTGACCGCCGGGAAAACGAGCAGGCTGGATACCAGCATGGTGCCGACTACCTTGATGCCGAGCACCACGGTGATGGAGGCCGCCACCAGCAGGATGTGCTCGATGAGCGGCACCCGGATGCCCAGGGCCCGTGCGTTGTCGGGGTCGAAGGTTACGGCGAACAAATCACTGTAGAACAATATCGTCACGCCCAAAACCAGCAGGGATAAGATCACGGCGCCGATGGTTTCGACCCGGGTGACGGCCAGAATGTCACCGAACAGGTAACCGAAGAGGTCGACGTTGAATCCGCCCCCGATGCTGGCGAACAGGACGCCAACGGCCACGCCCACGGCGGACAGGATTCCGATGGCGGCATCGCCATGCATGGCCGTGCGCGACAACCACAGGATCAGCCAGGATGCGGCCACGACCAGGGGAACCGCCAGTTGCAGGGGTGCCATGCCGAGGAACAGGGCCAGTCCGATGACGCCGAATGAAACATGCGCCAGGCCGTCCCCGATCATGCTGAAGCGGCGCAGGACCAGGAAAAGCCCCAGGACCCCGCAGGTGCCGGCAATGAAGGTGCCGGCCAGCAGGGCCCGTTGCATGAAGCCGTATTGCAGGATATCAAGCAGGGGGATTGAGAGGTTCGTGTCCATGATGTTGTCCGCAGATCATGTGTTGCAGTGCTCCGCCGAAATAGGTTTGCATGGCTTCGGATTTGCAAAAGGATGCGAGTGCGCCGACAAAGACGACCCGACGGTCAAGGTACAGCAGGGTCCTGGCGTAATCGTGCATGGTGGCCATGTCATGGCTGACCATCAGGATGGTGACCTGCCGGTCGCGGTTGAGCTGTGCGATGGTTTCATAAAACCGTTCGCGGGACTGGGGGTCGAGAGCGACGACCGGTTCGTCGAGGATCAGCAGTTCGGGTTGTGCCACCAGTGCCCGTGCCAGGAATACGCGCTGGCGCTGGCCGCCGGACAGGCGACCTATCAACCGGTCACGGAGATCGGCGATACCGAGCAGGTCCAGGGTCAGGTCCACGGCCTGATCGTCGTTATGGCTGGGCCAATGGGGAAACGGTTTGCCCGCCCGGAGCCCCATGGCGACGATTTCATGGACTTTTGCCGGGAAACGGTGTGTGGGGATCCGTGAGAACTGCGGCAGGTAGCCGATCCGGTTCCATTGCCGGAATTCCGGCTGTGGCTGGCCGAACAGTTCGATGGTGCCGGCATCGGTTTCCACAAGCCCCAGCAAGGCTCTTACCAACGTGGTTTTGCCTGATCCGTTCGGCCCCACGATTCCGAGGTAATCACCGGCTGCAACGGTGAAAGAAATCCCCTCCAGTACCGGGGTGTTTTGGTGGCGTACCACGAGGTTGTGGACGTTCAGGATCACGGGGTATAACCCAGCCCATCCTTCAATCGTTCAAGATTCTGCCGCATGATGTCGAGATAGGTAAGGTTTTGTTCGCGTTCCGTGCGGGAGAGGTTGTGGGCGCCATGTAGGAGCAGGAGGCGTGCCCCGGTTTCCTCTGCGATGATACGGGCCACCTTGGGATCCACCAGTTCCTCGTGATAGATGACGTTCATGTCGAGTTGTTTCATCTGTCGGATCATGTCGGCGACGGCGCGGGGCGTGGGAGCCGCGTCCGGGGCGAATCCCCGATAGGGGGAAACATGCCGGAGTCCATACCGGCGGGCGAAATGCCCGAACGCGAAATGCCCGCCGTACAGGATCGTGGAGTGCCGGCAGCGGGCCAGTGTTGTTCGGATGGTGGTGTCCAGTTCCTGCAGGGTCTTGATGTATGCGGCGGCATTGGTTTGATAGGTTCCGGCATTGCCGGGGTCGATTTCGGAAAAGGTCTTTCCGATCTGGGCGACTATGGTTTTTGCGAGAACCGGATCCAGCCAGAAATGGGGGTCCTGGTGGCCGGATGCATGCGGTTGGTGTTCGTTGCCATGGGCGCCCATGCCGGTTTGGTCCTGTGTTGTTTCGGTAAGCAGTGCTGATTCGATTCCCTGGCTGACATCTAGGATGGTTGTGCCTTTCTGCGGGGATCCGGTGAGTAGACCGGTGGCCCATGGTTCCATCAAGGGGCCGGCCCATATGACGATTTGGGCCTTGTGGATGCGTACGATGTCCGTTGGACGTGGTGCGAAACCATGCGCTTCCACGCCGGGAGGCAGGAGCAATGTGGCCACCACATGCTGGCCGCCAACCAGGCGTGCCCAGTCGTACAGTGGGAATATGGTGGTAATTACACTCATAGGATGTTCAGCGTGAACAGCTTGAGCTTGGAATGCCAGACCAGCCAGCAGGAGGATTATGAACCGATGTTTCATGGTTTGTCCTGGTGGAGTTCAGGCCTGATTGGGTGGTTCTTTTCTCCGCTGCACACCAAGTGAACGGCCTGGCAATCGTGGCATTGTTCGATGGTGTGATGTTCGGAGAATAACGCCCAATGCCGGCGTTGCTGGGGTGTGAGAACCCCGGTTCCGCGGCATAGCGGGCAGGCGTTCTCAAGTGCTGCGAGGACGGCCGACCGGATGAATTCAGACCGGTTTGGAATGCCGGCCATGGCTTCCGACAGGGCGTGGTCCGCCTTGAACGTGATGATGTCGGACATAATGTCTCCATCGCAGTTAAAGAAATTAGTCCATGTTTATTACTTTTTAATACGCCAAGCAAGTGTTTGTTTCTGAAACTGGTGTAAAAGGTTGGACATGGGGTCTGGAGGCTGGGTTTATTCATTATCTGAATCCATATCCGAATTGACTTTTGCTTTGATATCCGGGATGGTGTCTGCCCGCTTTTGTGACTGCAAGTATGGGAGGGTGTAGTGATGGCGTACGACAAGATCCGTGTTCCAAAAGGTGGCGAACCGATCCGGGTTGAGAAGGGGCATTTAAAGGTTCCTGATCAGCCGATACTTCCGTTTATTGAGGGGGATGGAACGGGACCGGACATCACCCGGGCGGCCATGATGGTGTGGGATGCGGCGGTTCGGAAGGCCTATGGAGGGTCGAGGCAGGTTCACTGGATGGAAATCTACGCTGGTGAGAAGGCCAATGTTGTCTATGAAAAGCCGGTATGGTTACCGGATGAGACGGTGACGGCTGTGGAGGAATTCAGGGTAGCCATCAAGGGACCTTTGACGACCCCGGTCGGGGGCGGGATTCGTTCATTGAACGTCGCCCTGAGGCAAAAACTCGACTTGTATGTCTGTTTACGGCCGGTTCGTTGGTTTGAGGGGGTGCCGTCGCCGGTCAAGCATCCTGAAAAGACCGACATGGTGGTGTTCCGGGAGAATACGGAAGACATTTATGCAGGAATTGAATGGGCTGCAGGCACACCGGAGGTGAAGAAAGTCATTGATTTCCTTCAGAACACAATGAAGGTGAACAAGATACGCTTTCCTTCCACCAGCGGGATAGGGATCAAGCCTGTATCAGAAGAGGGGACGAAGCGGTTGGTTCGTGCTGCCGTGCGGTATGCCGTTGACAACAAGTTGCCCAGTGTGACGCTTGTCCACAAGGGGAACATCATGAAATACACGGAGGGGGCGTTCAAGTCCTGGGGCTATGATTTGATCCGGGCGGAATTTCATGATGTTGCCGTGGTGGCGGAGGATTGTGATTGGAAGGCCCCGGCCGGCAAGGTGCTGGTCAAGGATGTCATTGCCGATGCATTCCTGCAGCAGATACTTACGCGACCGGCGGACTATTCCGTGATTGCGACCTTGAATCTTAACGGTGACTACATCTCCGATGCGTTGGCGGCGTGTGTAGGGGGGATTGGCATTGCACCCGGCGGCAATATCAACTATGAGCAGGGTGTTGCCCTATTTGAGGCGACCCATGGCACCGCTCCGAAATACGCCAATCTGGACAAGGTGAATCCCGGGTCCTTGATCTTATCGGGTGAGATGATGTTTCGGTTCATGGGGTGGACGGAAGCTGCGGATTTGATCATACACGGGATGAATGAGGCGATTCGGGCCGGGATTGTCACGTATGATTTTGCCCGCATGATGGAGGGAGCCCGCGAGGTCCGATGCAGTGAATTCGGGCGTGAAGTGGCGACTCGGATTGAATCGAAACGCTGATGGCGGCCCTGACGGTTTGATGCGGCAAAAAATATTTAAAATATTTCCATTTACCTGTTGACGACGGAATGCATTCTGCTAGCATGTCGGGGTTTTTTTCAGAGCCCAGGTCTTGTAGATAGCGGCCGAAAAGCTGCGCGGGAAGGCAACAGGGATGCTCCGCTGTCGCGGTGAGCGGCAAGGTGGAGTTTGTCCTTGTTGTTTTCTGTCGTATGGTGGGTGGTTGAGCGAGTCAGGCCCATGTAGCTCAGTAGGTAGAGCACATCCTTGGTAAGGATGAGGTCAGCGGTTCAATTCCGCTCGTGGGCTCCAAATGGACGGATAGACGTTGCGTTTCGTGTAAGCGTGAAAACATAGTAGGAGTTGGAGGATAGCAGCCATGGCGAAGGAAAAATTCGAACGAAACAAACCGCACGTGAACGTTGGTACCATCGGTCACGTGGACCATGGGAAGACCACCCTGACGGCTGCCATTACGAAAGTGCAGTCGTTGAAGGGTATGGCGAACAACATCCCGTATGACGAGGTGGCGAAAGCTTCCGAGGCGCATGGACGTCGCGATCCGACCAAAATCCTGACGATTGCCACGTCGCATGTGGAATACAGCTCGGATCTCCGGCATTATGCGCATGTGGATTGCCCGGGACACGCCGACTACGTCAAGAACATGATTACCGGTGCGGCGCAGATGGACGGTGCGGTGTTGGTGGTCAGCGCGGCTGATGGCCCGATGCCGCAGACCCGTGAACACATCCTTCTGGCTCGACAGGTGGGTGTTCCGGCCATTGTGGTGTTTTTGAACAAGGTTGACCTGGTTGATGATCCGGAACTGCTGGATCTGGTTGAACTTGAAGTCCGTGAATTGCTGTCGAAATACGAGTATCCGGGTGATGAGATTCCCATCATTCGCGGTGATGCCCTGTCGGCGACGAAGGCGACTTCGACTGATGATCCTGCCTGCAATTGCATTACCGAGCTGCTGAAGGCGCTGGACGCCTATGTTCCGGAGCCGGTTCGCGTGGTTGATCAACCGTTCCTGATGCCGATCGAGGATGTGTTCTCGATCGAAGGTCGTGGCACGGTGGTGACGGGTCGTGTGGACCGTGGCATCATCAAGGTCAACGACGAAGTTGCCATCATTGGTATCCGCGATACGGTCAAGACGGTTGCGACCGGTGTTGAGATGTTCCGCAAGCTGCTGGATGAGGGTCGTGCGGGTGACAATATCGGTGTGTTGCTGCGTAGCACCAAGAAGGAAGAAGTGGAACGTGGCCAGGTGCTGGCCAAGCCGGGGACGATCACGCCCCATACGCAGTTTACGGCTTCCTTGTATGTCTTGAGCAAGGATGAAGGTGGCCGGCATACCCCGTTCTTCAAGGGGTACCGTCCGCAATTCTACATCCGGACGACGGATGTAACCGGTGACATTACCCTGCCGGAGGGTGTGGAAATGGTGATGCCGGGTGATAGTGTGACGTTGGAAGTGACCTTGATCGTGCCGGTCGCCCTCGAAGAGCGCATGCGGTTTGCCATTCGTGAAGGTGGGCGTACGGTTGGTGCCGGAACGGTTACCAAGATCATCAAGTGATGCTGGGATTTATCCGGCCGGGTACGCGGGTGCCCGGCCTGTTGTTCGCAGGTTGAGGAGGCGGTTATGCCGAGGGAATTGGTGACACTGGCGTGCACGGAGTGCAAGCGGCGTAACTATACGACTACACGGAACAAGCGGACCACTCCGAACCGGTTTGAAATAAAGAAGTTCTGCCGGTTTGAGCGGAAGCATACGTTGCATCGGGAAACCAAGTAGGTTCCGGCGCGGAGGGTACAGGCCAGTAGCTCAATTGGCAGAGTACCGGTCTCCAAAACCGGGAGTTGGGGGTTCAAGTCCCTCCTGGCCTGCCAGGCGGAACGGGTGTTTGATAGAGACGGGAATTGCGGTCGATTATGCGGGAGCGTTTTCAGGCAGTTGGGTTGTTCTTCGCCGATGTCGGGGCGGAGATGAAGAAGACGACATGGCCGACCCGGCATGAACTGTGGGATTCGACCGTGGTGGTTATTGTCATGGTGATTCTGACCAGCACGTTTATTGCGTTGTGTGACGGTTTCTTGGTTGGCGTGCTTAAAGTGATGTTCCCGTAGGATACTACGATCATGCAGAAAGACTGGTTTGTTCTACATACCCTGACGGGGCAGGAATACAAGGTGCGGGAGAGTATTCTCCGTCGCAAGAAGCTTGAAGAGGTTGAGGATTATGTGGGGGATGTGATTATTCCGACGGAGAAAGTGTCGGAAGTCAAGAAAGGTGTCCGGTCGACAACCACCCGCAAGTTCTTCCCCGGTTATGTCATGATTGAGATTGCGTTGTTCGACGAGCAGCGCAAATTGCGGGATCGGGCCTGGTATTTTGTTCGTGATACGCCGGGCATCATCGGGTTTGTGGGCGGTGAGACGCCGGTTCCGTTGAAGCCCGAAGAGGTTGACGGCATTTTGCATCAGGTGGATGAACGGAACGAGAAGGTGGCTCCCAAGGTTACGTTTGAGCCGGGTGAGACCGTGAAGATTATCGATGGGCCGTTCTTAAACTTTAGCGGTGTTGTTGAGGAAGTGGACCCCACGCGGGGTAAATTAAAGGTGTCCGTGGCTATTTTTGGCCGTTCGGCGCCGGTGGAATTGGAATATTGGCAGGTTGAAAGAGCCTGATGCGGGGATAGACGGTCATGGCAAAAAAAGTCACAGGACAGATCAAGTTGCAGATTCCGGCTGGCCAGGCGAATCCGGCACCCCCGGTGGGGCCTGCGTTGGGGCAGCAGGGTGTCAACATCATGCAGTTCTGCAAGGAATTCAACGCCGCGACGCAGAGCCAGGCGGGATTGGTGATCCCGGTGGTGATCACGGTGTTTGCGGATAAGTCATTTACCTTTATCACCAAGAGTCCGCCTGCCGGCACCTTGTTGAAACGGGCTGCCGGGCTGGCCAAGGGGTCTCCGGTTCCGAACCGTGACAAGGTTGGCAAGGTGACACGTCAGCAGGTGCTGGAGATCGCGCGCCTGAAGATACAGGATTTGAACACGGCGAATGAGGCAGCGGCCGTACGGATCATTGAAGGATCGGCCCGCAGTATGGGCGTTGATGTGGTGGACTGAACACTGGTTGGAATGGGCAGGACGCTATGGCATATCATGGTAAACGTTACAAGGCAGTGAAGGGCAAGGCGCCCGCTGAGTCTCTGGAACTGGCTGATGCGATACGGTTTCTCCAGGAGAATCGGGTTGGTCGATTTGATGAGACCATGGAGATCGGTATCCGGCTGGGGGTTGATCCCACCAAGACGGAACAGACGGTCCGTGGCACGGTTTCGCTTCCGCATGGCACCGGGAAAAAGGTTCGCGTGCTTGTATTCGCCCAGGGACCTGCGGCGGATGCAGCCCGTGCAGCCGGTGCGGATGCGGTTGGCATGGACGACATGATCCAGAAGGTCCAGGGCGGATGGACGGATTTCGATGTGGCGATCGCCACCACGGAAGCCATGAAGGAAGTCCGCAAGCTGGGCAAGGTGCTGGGACCCCGCGGCCTGATGCCCAACCCGAAGACGGGAACCGTGACCGATGATACGGCCGCTGCCGTCAAATTGAGCAAGGCGGGGCGCGTGGAGTTCCGGATGGACCGGCACGGAAATGTGAATGTCCCGTTCGGCAAGATTTCGTTCCCGGTGGAGCAGTTGAAGGAGAATGCAGAAACCATTCTGGCGGCCTTAAGTGCCGAGCGGCCGGCGGCGGCCAAGGGTGTTTTCCTGAAGCGTTGTACGGTGACCTCCACGATGGGTGTCGGCGTCCGGATTATTGTGAAAGAAGCGTGATGAATCGCGGGGTGTGGTGATGAGACTGGAAAAAGAATCCATCGTAAAAGAGATCCGCGATCAGCTTGAAGGTTCTTCCTACGTGCTGTTGACCGAATATCGCGGGCTCAAGGTTTCGGCATTGAACGACCTGCGGGGGCGGCTGGCGAAAGAGCAGACCCGCTTTAAGGTGGTAAAAAATACGTTTTTGACCGTTGCCGCCAGCCAGTGCGGACGGGACTCCATGGCCGCCATGCTGGAGGGGCCATTGGGGATGATCACGGGTGGTGAAGTGACCCGTGTCGCCAGGATTGTACGGGCGTTTGCGAAAGAGCAGGCGGTGTTCAAGGTTCGGGGTGGCATGTTGGGGCAGACCGTATTGTCCCCGGCTTCCGTGGAGGCGCTTGCCTCGGTGCCTTCACGTGAGGTGTTGTATGGCCAGTTGGCTGGAACGCTGGTTGCCCCGATGCGTCAGGTGGTGGGTGTGATGCAGCAGAAGTTGTTGAGCTTGGTTTATGTACTCCAGGCGGCCGGTCGGAAGAAGGGCTGAGCCCGGGTGTGATCAATCGCCCTTGCGGGCGTGTAACGACAGGAGAGACGCGTCATGGCGGAAGAAAATAAAGTGGTTGCAGAAGGCAAAATGCTTGAGTTCGTGGAATGGATCGAGAAGATCAGCGTGCTGGAACTCTCGCAACTCGTCAAGGTGCTGGAGGACCGGCTGGGTGTGACGGCTGCTGCTCCGGTGGCGATGGCGGCGGTTGCGGGCGGTGGCGCAGCGGGCGGCGAAGCGGCCAAGGCCGAAGAGCAGTCTGAGTTTACCGTAATCCTGTCTGGATTCGGGGCCAACAAGATCGGCGTAATCAAAGAGATTCGCACGATCACCGGTCTCGGCTTGAAAGAAGCCAAGGACCTGGTTGAAGGATGCCCGAAGCCGGTCAAGGAAGGTGTTGCCAAGGCCGAGGCGGAAGAGCTTAAGAAGAAGCTCGAAGCCGCTGGCGCGTCCGTTGAGATCAAGTAGTTTTCGGCAGGGTTCACCGTGGTTGATCGGTGGTGAACCCGGTCGTTGAATTTTCCTCAAATTCGAGGGGTGCCGGATGGCGGACAGACGTAGTTTTGGCAAGCTGACAGCGGTTATTGACCCGCCGGATCTGATTGAGATCCAGACCAAGTCGTACCGGGAGTTTCTCCAGTCGGATATCCCTTCAACCCGTCGGAAGCGACAGGGGTTGCAGTCGGTCTTCAAGGAGGTTTTCCCGATCGAGAGTTATGACGGTCGGTACGCGTTGGATTTTGTCAAATTCGAATTGTCTGAACCCCGCATGTCGGACTTGGAATGCCTGGCTGAAGGGCAGACCTTTGCAGCGCCTCTGCATGTGACTTTCCGCCTGAAGGATGGTGAGGAAGTCCGTGAGGAATCCGTCTACATGGGTGAAATTCCCCTGATGACGGGTGATGGCGGGTTCGTTGTCAATGGTGCCCAGCGGGTGGTGGTGAGCCAGTTGCACCGTTCACCCGGTATTTGTTCTGAAGAGAGCCAGCATCCCAACGGAACCACGTTGTTCTCCGTCCGCCTGATTCCCGATCGCGGGTCATGGCTGGAGTTGCAGTTCGACACGTCGGACATGATCTGGATCTACATGGATCGCCGCCGTCGTAGAAGGAAGTTCCTGGCGTCAACCTTTTTACGGGCGCTGGGGTATGGAACGGATGACGAATTGCTCGAGCTGTATTATCGTTTCGAGAAATGTTCGCTCAAGGATACCATTGACGATTCAGCCCTGGTGGACCGTGTGTTCAGGGAAGATGTCGTGGATGTCGATTCCAAGACGGTGCTGGCGCGAAAGTATGATCCGGTAACCCGTGAAATATTGAACTCGATCCGGGATGCCGGGTTTTCGTCCCTGAACCTGGTGGATGTGTCGTGGGATGGCGGTATTTTCCTCGGTAGTGTCCGTGCCGATCAGACGCATAGTGCGGACGAGGCGTTGAAGGATATCTACCATCGGCTTCGTCCGGGTGATCCGGCGACTCCCTCGAATGCGCGCCAGTTGCTCAAGCGGTTGTTTTTTGATCCGCGGCGTTATGATCTGGGTCGCGTGGGGCGTTACAAGATCAACCAGAAACTCGGACTGGAAGGGCGTGGTGTGGAGGCGCTTCGGGTTCTGGATAAGAGTGACCTGGTTGAGGCCGTTCGTCATCTGATCCAGATCCGGATGGGCGAGATTGCCGTGGATGACATTGATCATCTCGGTAGTCGCCGGGTTCGTACGGTGGGTGAATTGCTGGAGAACCAGTGCCGGGTTGGCCTGGCGAGAACGGAACGATTGATCCGGGAACGGATGACGTTGTTTGACCCTTCGCGTGGTGCGATGACGCCCCAGAAGCTGGTCAATTCAAAGTCCTTGTCGGCGATTGTACAGGACTTTTTCGGTCGAAGCCAGTTGAGCCAGTTCATGGATCAGACCAATCCGTTGTCCGAACTGGCGCACAAGCGCCGGTTGAGTGCCCTTGGTCCCGGAGGCTTGAGCCGGGAACGGGCCGGGTTTGAAGTGCGTGACGTGCACAGCAGCCATTACGGTCGCATTTGCCCGATTGAGACGCCGGAAGGCCCGAACATCGGTCTGATTTCATCGCTTTGCATTTATGCAAAGGTCAATGATTTCGGATTCATTGAGAGCCCGTACCGCAAGGTTGTCAATGGACGGGTTACGGAAGAATATGACTACCTGACGGCCGACCAGGAGGAGCGGTTTGTGATCGCGCAGGCGAACGCACCGTTGGACGCCAACAACCGATTTGCGCGGGAAAGCGTTTCCGTACGGTACCGGGCCGAATTCATGGAAGTGCCCCGTGAAAAAGTTGATTACATGGATGTGTCGCCCAAGCAGGTGGTGAGTATTGCGGCCGGGATGATTCCCTTCCTGGAGCATGACGACGCCAATCGTGCCTTGATGGGTGCCAACATGATGCGGCAGGCCGTGCCCCTGCTTCGGACCGAACGTCCGTTTGTTGCGACCGGGCTTGAATCGCTGGCGGCGAAGGATTCGCGGGTAACCGTGCATGCGGAAAAGCCGGGCAAGGTGGCCTATGCGTCGGCTGACCGGGTGGTGATAACGGCAGACGGGAAGATGCCCCAGACCAAAGCCGAAAAGGAAGCGGTGCAGGAGTACCGGTTCCAGAAATTCCGGCGGACGAATGCCGGCACCTGTTTCAACCAGAAACCGGTGGTGGCGGTTGGGCAGCGGATCCAGAAGGGTGAGGTGTTGGCGGATGGTCCTGCAACCTGTGCCGGGGAAGTTTCGCTGGGTAAGAACCTGCTGGTCGCCTTCATGCCGTGGAGCGGTTATAACTTTGAAGATGCGATCCTGATCAGTGAACGGGTGGTGCGGGAGGATATCTTCACATCCATTCATGTCGAGGAATTTGAAGTCGGCGCACGGGACACCAAGCTGGGCCCGGAGGAGATTACGCGCGATATTCCGAACGTGGGTGAAGAGGCGTTGCGTAATCTGGGGGCGGACGGAGTGATTCGTCGCGGCGCCGAGGTTCGTCCGGGTGATATCCTGGTTGGCAAGATTACGCCGAAGAGTGAGACTGAGCTGGCTCCGGAAGAGCGTCTGTTGCGGGCCATATTCGGTGAAAAGGCCGCCGAGGTTCGTGACACCTCGCTTACGGTTCCGAGCGGCACCTACGGCATTGTTATGGATGTAAAGGTTACCGCGCACAAGGATCTCAAGGAAAAGGATCTAAGCCCTACCGAGCGCCGGAAACAGCTGCGCCAGAGTAAGGAAGAATACAAACAGCGTCGCCAGAAGCTTACCGAGGAGTTAACGGAGGCACTGAGCAACGTGTTGCTGGGCGAGAAAATCCCCCTGGACGTGGTGGATGCCGAAGCCGGTGAGATCATCATTCCGGCCAATCGCAAGATCACAAAGACCCTGCTGCGTAAATTGGCGGGTCGGTGTGATCATGTGGAGATTGAAAGCAGCCCGATCCAGATCAAGATCGATGAGATCATCGCGGACTTTAAACCCAAGTTCGCTGAATTGGACCTGGAACGTGACCGGATGCTTGACCGGATCGAGAGTGGTGATGATCTGGATTCCGGAATCATCAAGCAGGTGCGGGTATACGTTACCGAAAAGAACCGTCTGGCGGTTGGTGACAAGTTGGCCGGGCGGCATGGAAACAAGGGTGTCGTGGCGAAGATCATGCCGGATTGCGAGATGCCGTTCCTTCCGGATGGCACGCCGGTGGACATCGTGTTGAATCCGCTGGGTGTGCCGTCGCGTATGAATCTGGGGCAGGTTTACGAGACGCATCTGGGTGCGGCTTGCAAATTGCTCGGGATCTATGCCGCCACGCCGGTCTTTGATGGTATCAGTGAGAAGGATGTGGTGGGATTGCTCGAGAAGGCCGGCATGCCGGCGGATGGCAAGACCACCCTGTTTGATGGACGTACCGGGGAGCCGTTCGACCAGCGCGTGGTGGTGGGGCAGATTTACATCATGAAGTTGCACCATCTGGTGAGCGACAAGATCCATGCGCGGGCGGTAGGACCCTATTCGCTGGTTACCCAGCAACCGCTGGGCGGCAAAGCCCAATACGGCGGTCAGCGTCTCGGAGAAATGGAAGTATGGGCGCTTGAAGCGTATGGTTCCGCCTACGCCTTGCAGGAATTGTTGACGGTCAAGAGCGACGATGTGGCCGGACGTACTCGGATTTACGAGTCGATTGTCAAGGGGGAGAACACGCTGGAAGCCGGCATTCCGGAATCGTTCAGCGTGTTGATCCATGAATTGAGGGGGTTGTGTTTGAACTTGCAACCCCGACGGGCGAACGACGCGCCGGTTGCAACACTGTGACCACTGTCAATCCCGGAGGTAGGAATTGAATCATTACGGTGCAAGAGAAGCAATGGGGCTGACGGAATTTGAACGGTTTGATTCGGTTCGGATCACCCTGGCGTCGCCGGAATCCATCCGGTCGTGGAGCCGGGGTGAGGTAAAGAATCCGGAAACCATCAATTACCGGACCTACAAGCCGGAACGGGGTGGCTTGTTCTGCGAACGTATTTTTGGTCCGACACGGGACTGGGAGTGCAGTTGCGGAAAATACAAGCGGATCAAACACAAGGGCGTCATCTGTGACCGTTGCGGCGTTGAGGTGACGGTATCGCGGGTTCGCCGTGAACGCATGGGGCATATCGAGCTGGCCGTTCCCGTTTGCCATATCTGGTTTTTCAAGTGTACCCCCAGCCGGATCGGGTTGATGCTGGACATGACCTCCACGGCATTGGAGCGGGTCCTGTATTATGAGGATTACCTGGTGGTGAATCCGGGAGAGACGTCGCTCCAGGACAAGCAGCTGCTTACCGAGATTGAATATCGCGAAGCGTTGGAAAAGTTCGGAGACGGGTTTCAGGCCAAGATGGGGGCTGAAGCCATCCGGGATGCCCTGACGCGGATTGATCTGGATTCGATGATGGGTGAACTCGAAGACCAGATGGAAAAGACCAAGAGTAAGCAGACCCGCAAGAAAATTTCCAAGCGGATGAAGATTGTTGAGGGATTCCGGACCAGCCAGACGCGTCCGGAATGGATGATTTTGGATGTGCTTCCGGTTATTCCCCCTGAATTGCGTCCCCTGGTACCGCTTGAGGGCGGGCGGTTTGCCACGTCCGATCTGAATGATTTGTACCGCCGTGTGATTAACCGGAACAACCGGTTGCGCAATCTGCAGCAACTCAAGACGCCGGATGTCATCATCCGGAATGAAAAGCGCATGTTGCAGGAAGCGGTTGATGCGGTTTTTGACAATGGGCGGCATGGCCGACCCGTGACCGGCGCCGGGAATCGGCCCCTGAAATCGCTTAGTGACATGTTGCGGGGTAAAGGGGGTCGTTTCCGCCAGAACCTGCTGGGCAAACGGGTTGATTATTCCGGACGGTCCGTCATCGTTATCGGGCCTGAGTTGAAATTGCATCAGTGCGGGCTGCCCAAGAAGATGGCGCTGGTCCTGTTTGAGCCGTTTATCATCCGCCGTTTGAAGGAAATGGGCGTGGTACATACCGTTCGCAGTGCCAAGAAGCTCATCGAGCGGCAGAGTGATGAAGTGTGGGATATTCTTGAGGAAGTGACCCGTGGCAAGACGGTCATGTTGAACCGGGCGCCCACCCTGCACCGGTTGAGCATCCAGTCGTTCGAGCCGATCCTGGTTGAAGGGGATGCGATTCAGATCCATCCTTTGGTCTGCACGGCGTTTAATGCGGACTTCGATGGTGACCAGATGGCCGTTCACGTGCCGTTGTCGGTGGAAGCGCAAATGGAATCGCGTTTGTTGATGATGTCCACCAACAGCATCTTCTCCCCGTCCAGCGGCCGATCCATCATGACCCCGACCCAGGATATTACCCTGGGGATCTATTATCTGACCTCTGACAGCCAGAAATTCCGGATGAACCAGTTTGTGAAAACGGCCCGTCCCGAGATGGAGCACCTTCCGATTCTTTCCGACGTGAATGACGTGCGGTTGGGGGTGGAAGAAGGCGTCTTGAAGCTGCACAACCGGATCCGTTTCCGGAATCCGGACCTGGATCGGGATACGATCTTCGGGGACAAGCAGGCTAAATTATTGTCAACCACGGTCGGTCGGGTCTTTTTCAACGAGATCTGGCCGGCGAGCATGGGATTTGTCAATCGCCTGGTTGACAAGGGTTTTCTGGGTCAGTTGATCTGGAACTGCCACAAGCTTGCAGGGCAGGAGTGTACGGTCCGGGTACTGGATGATTTAAAGAAACTTGGGTTTGAGAATGCCACCCTGGCTGGTGTTTCGATCGGCATGGGCGATCTGGTTATTCCGCGTGAGAAGCAGATGGTGCTGGATGACGCTTTCCGACAGGTCGGCGAGGTGGAGCAGCAGTACAAGCAGGGTGTTATCACCGATGGTGAACGATACAACAAGATCGTGGATATCTGGACGCATGCCACGGAAGAAATTGCCAACGTGATGTACCGGGCCATTGAGGAAAATGCCGGCAGTAATGAGATCAATCCGGTCTTCATGATGGTGGATTCAAAGGCGCGCGGAAGTCGTCAGCAGATCCGTCAGCTGGCCGGTATGCGTGGGTTGATGGCCAAACCGTCCGGTGAGATCATCGAACGCCCGATCTTGTCCAATTTCCGTGAGGGGCTGAGCGTGTTGGAATATTTCATCAGCACGCATGGCGCCCGCAAGGGATTGGCTGATACCGCGTTAAAGACGGCCGATGCAGGTTACCTGACTCGTAAACTGGTGGATGTATCGCAGGATGTCATCATCGTTGAACAGGACTGCAATACCGTGAACGGGATTGAAGTCGCCGCCATTACGGAAGGTGACGAAGAATTGGTCTCGCTCAAAACCCGTCTGGTTGGACGCACCGTGTTGAACGATTTGACGGATCCGCGCACGGGGGCCTTGCTGGTGCGCGCCGGAATGGAAGTGGATGAGGAGGCCTGCAAGCGCCTTGAGGAAGCCGGCATTGAGTCAGTCCGGATCCGCAGTGTGTTGACGTGCGAGTCGCGCGACGGGATTTGTGCGAAATGCTACGGGTGGGACTTGTCGCGCGGTAAGACGGTGGATGTGGGTACCGCCGTCGGTATCATAGCCGCCCAGTCCATTGGCGAACCGGGCACCCAGCTGACGATGCGTACGTTCCATATCGGTGGAACGGCCAGTTCCGTGTTCAAGCAGCCGGAAGTCATGGTGAAGAATGCCGGTATCGTGAAGTACCATGATTTGCGTGTGGTGCAGAACAAGGAAGGCAAGACGGTTGTTCTGAACAAGAATGGATCGATCAGCCTGCATGATGAGAGCGGCCATGAAATGGAGCGATACATCATGGCGATCGGTGCCATCGTGCATGTCCCGGATGGCGGGCGTATTTCAAAGGGTGCCTGCCTGGCGGAATGGGACCCCTACAGTGTGCCGGTGCTGGCGGAACAGGAAGGTATTGTCAGCTTCCATGATTTTGTCGAGAACGTCAGCGTTAAAAAGGAAGTCGATGAGGCGACGGGTTTGCGCGGTACCGTGGTGTTGGAGACCAAGGAAGACTTGCATCCGCAGATCATCGTCAAGGATCCTTCCGGCCAGCAGATCCATGCGTTTTACAGCATTCCGGCCGGTGCGCACGTGATGGTGCGGGAAGGGCGGAAAGTGTTGCCCGGCGAATTGCTCGCCAAGCTGCCGCGTAAGGAGTCCAAGACGCGGGATATTACGGGTGGTCTTCCGCGGGTGGCTGAATTGTTTGAGGCACGACAACCCAAGGATGCCGCTGAAATCGCCAAGATTGAAGGGGTGGTCGATTTTGGGGCCAATCAGCGCGGCAAGCGGTGCCTGGTAATTCGGGATGAAGTAACCGGCGCCATGGAAGAACACCTGATAACGATGGGCAAGCATATCGTGGTGTTCAAGGGGGATCGCGTCCGTAAGGGACAGCAGTTGACGGAAGGACCGATTGTTCCACAGGAAATCCTTGAAGTGTGCGGACCTCAAGCCCTGCAGGAATACCTGGTCAACGAAGTTCAGGAAGTATACCGGCTCCAGGGTGTTGAAATTAACGACAAGCACATTGAGATCATCGTCCGTCAGATGTTGCGCAAAGTGCGGATTACGAACCCCGGGGACACTGAGTTCCTGTGGGGTGAACAGGTGATGAAGCAGAAGTTTCTGGAAGTCAACGACGCGGCCATGGCGGAAGGTAAGCGACCTGCAGAAGCGACTCCTGCCCTGCTCGGCATTACCAAATCCTCGCTGGAGACCGACAGTTTTATTTCAGCGGCTTCGTTCCAGGATACGACACGGGTGCTGACCGATGCCGCAACGCTTGGGCGGGTGGATGTGTTGCGCGGGTTCAAGGAAAACGTCATCATGGGCCAATTGATACCGGGAGGAACCGGCTTTCCCTTGTATCGGAACATCAAGTTGGTCCCGCTGGCGGAGCCGGTACCCGAAGAGGATATGGCTGCTACAAACGAGGCCACAAAAAAATTACAGGATTTGTTGGGTTAACGCTTGAAGCGAAACGGTATTGTGCGATAGAGTCCTTACCTTTTGCGCGTTTAGGAGAGGTGAATAGTATGCCAACGATCAATCAACTGGTCCGCAAGGGACGCCGGCCGATAATGGTGAAGACCAAATCACCGGCCTTGCAGGGTTGTCCCCAGCGGCGCGGTGTTTGTCTGGTGGTAAAGACGCAGACACCAAAGAAACCGAATTCCGCCTTGCGCAAGATTGCGCGGGTTCGCTTGACGACGGGTTATGAAGTGACGGCTTATATCCCGGGGGAAGGTCACAATTTGCAGGAACATAGCGTGGTGTTGGTTCGGGGCGGGCGCGTGAAGGATTTGCCTGGTGTCCGCTACCATATTGTGCGGGGATCGTTGGATTCGGTCGGCGCCAGCGGACCCAGCAACACCAACAAGCTGGAACGCAAGGTGTCGCGCAGTAAGTATGGGGTCAAAAAGGCCAGCCAGAAGAAGCAGGGTTGACGGGAGTAAGTATGGCAAGACGGCGAAAATCTGAGAAACGGGCGGTTGTGCCGGATCCGAAGTACAACAGCGAACTGGTTACCCGAATTATCAACTGCGTGATGCGCAGTGGGAAGAAGGCCACGGCACAGCGCGTGGTGTATCGTGCCATCGAAGTCGTCCGCGAGAAGTCAGAAGGTGATCCGGTCGAGGTTCTGATGCGGGCCATCGACAATATGAAGCCGCGGGTTGAAGTTAAATCCCGCCGGGTCGGTGGTGCAACCTACCAAGTGCCGGTTGAAGTCAGCCGTGATCGACAGTTTGCATTGGCCTTGCGGTGGTTGGTTCAGTTTTCAGGGGCCCGCAAGGGCGTGTCCATGGATCATGCCATGGCTGCAGAATTGCTGGATGCTTTCAAGAACCAAGGAAACGTGATCAAGAAGCGGGATGATACGCACAAGATGGCGCAGGCGAACAAGGCCTTTGCGCATTATGCGTGGTAATGATGGGAAGGGGCCGGGAGTCAGCTCCCGACGGACATGGGCAACGTGGTGGAATATACAGTGAATAGGCAGATCCAATCCGGAGGTGTTAACCGGGAAGATCCAGCCCGCACACGACCGCTCGAACAGGTCCGGAATATCGGGATCATTGCCCACATTGATGCCGGTAAGACCACCGTCAGCGAACGAATCCTGTTTTATGCCGGACGAGTGCACCGGATGGGAGAGGTGCATGATGGTACGGCCACCATGGATTGGATGGTCCAGGAAAAGGAACGCGGGATAACCATCACCAGTGCGGCCACGACTTGCTTCTGGCGTGATTATCAGATCAATCTGATTGATACGCCCGGGCATGTTGATTTTACCATTGAGGTTGAGCGTTCCCTGAGGGTGCTGGATGGTGTGGTTGGCGTGTTCTGTGCCGTGGGTGGTGTTCAGCCGCAATCTGAAACCGTCTGGCATCAGGCGGACCGGTATCAGGTGCCCCGCATTGCATTTGTCAACAAGATGGATCGGTTGGGGGCCAATTTTGAAGGCGTGGTAGCTGAAATGCGGTCCCGTCTGGGTGCCTGTGCCGTTCCGGTTCAGATTCCAGCCGGGCAGGAAGATGCGTTTCGAGGGGTGATCGATCTGCTGGAGATGCGCCTGCGTTCCTTTAGTGATCAGGATAAGGGTATGACGGTTAGCGACGAACCCGTTCCGTCCGAATGGGCTGCTCAAGCCGAAAAGGCCAGAGCCTATCTGGTTGAACAGGTGGCGGAGAAGGATGAAACGGTTCTTGAGTCGTACCTGAACCGTGTGGATGTGCCGGCGGGTGTCCTGCGTACGGGGATCCGTCGTCTGACGGTAAAGCACCAGATGGTTCCGGTTCTGTGCGGGTCAGCATTGCATAATCAGGGGGTCCAGTGTGTGTTGGATGCCGTTGTTGACTATCTTCCCTCCCCGCTTGATGTGACGCCTGCCCGGGGGGTCCATCCGAAGACTGGTGAGGCGGTTGAGCGTTCGGCGGATGACAATGGTCCCCTGGCTGCGTTGGCATTCAAGTTGGCCACCGATCCGTTTGTCGGCAGCGTTTGCTATGTCCGGGTATATTCCGGCAAGATTCGCAAAGGGCAGAATGTCTTTAACCCCCGAACCCGAAAACGTGATCGTGTCATGCGCATTTTCCAGTTGCATGCGGATGACCGGGTTGAGGTTGATGCGCTGTATTCCGGTGAGATAGGCGCTTTCGGTGGATTGAAGCAGGTAACGACCGGTGACACGTTCTGTGCAGAGAATTCACCGGTTGAATTGAATCGATTGCAGCTGCCGGAGCCGGTGATGTTCATGGCGGTTGAGCCGAGGACGCGTGCCGACCGGGACAAGTTGGCCGCGGCGTTGCAGGCGTTGTCGGTTGAGGACCCGACCTGTACGATCCGGACCGATACAGAGACCGGACAGACGATTTTGAGCGGCATGGGCGAACTTCATCTGGAGATCCTGAAGGATCGCCTGATTCGGGAATTCGGGGTAGAAGCCGTGACGGGTAATCCGATGGTTGCCTATTATGAAACGGTGACGGCCCCTGGGAGTGCCGAGCATCGGTTCGACAGGGATCTGGGTGGCAAGCGTCAAGTGGCACATGTTGTCCTGAATGTTGCGCCAGCCCGGCGTGGGGCGGGCAACTCGATCACCCTGGGTTCCGGATTGAACCAGTTGCCCGTTGACTGTCGTGAAGCGATTGAGTCGGGGTTGCAGGATGGTATTCTGACGGGAGTTCTGGCCCGGTATCCGATGACCGACCTTGATGTGTGTGTGACGGGTGGAAGCTATGATCCTGATTATTCGACACCGGTCGCCTTCAGGACGGCGGCGATCATGGCTTTCCGTGATTCGGTGGTTGCTGCACAGCCGGAATTTCTCGAACCTCTCATGGCCGTTGAGATCCTGACACCCGAAGAACATATGGGTGAAGTTTTGGGTGACCTCAACAGCCGCAGGGGGAAAGTACGCGAATTGAAGTCAAAGGGCGATGTGCGGGTTATCCGTGCGTCCGTTCCGTTGGCCCAACTCGTGGGGTATGCAACGGCCGTTCGCTCGGTGAGTCGGGGGCGTGCGAGCTATACGATGGAACCGGAACAGTTCGAGATTGTTCCGAAGACGATCAGAGAACATTTACTTAACAGGTGACGCGAGCATGGAAGGCCAACGCATCAGAATTCGTCTTCAGGCCTATGATCACAAGGTGTTGGATCAGGCTGTGAAAGACATTATTGAAACGGCGCGCAGCACGGGTGCGAACGTGGTGGGTCCGATCCCGTTGCCGACGCGCATCGAACGGTATACCGTAAACCGCAGTCCGCATGCGGATAAAAAGTCGATGGATCAGTTTGAGATCCGGACCCATAAACGGTTGCTGGACATCGTGGAGCCGACGGCAAAGACGGTGGATGAGCTCAAAAAGCTCAACCTGCCGGCGGGTGTTGACATAACCATTAAGATTTGAGTGATGGCCATGCAAGGATTGATAGGACGCAAGCTGGGAATGACACAGGTGTATGACGCCAAGGGCCGCCGGGTAGCGGTTACCGTGATAGAGGCGGGCCCTTGTGTCGTAATCCAACGCAAAAGTTGTGCGGTGGATGGATATGATGCGGTTCAGTTGGGTTTTGACGAAGTGCGTGAAAAGCGTGTGGCCAAACCGTCCCGCGCCCGATTTGCCAAGGCGAAGGTCACCCCTCGCCGCGTGATGGTTGAGTTCCCGGTTGATGCCGGTGATGAACTGGCCGTTGGTGCCACCGTGACGGTGGATGTACTGGCAACGTTGAGCCATGTGGATGTGACGGGGACGACCAAGGGCCGCGGCTTTCAGGGGGTCGTCAAGCGGCACGGAATGAGTGGTGGGCCGATGACGCACGGTGGGCATTCCAAGCGGCGGGTTGGATCAATTGGAGCCAATACGTGGGAAGCCCGCGTGATGCCGGGACATCGCATGCCGGGGCACATGGGCAATGTCCGGGCGACCATGCAAAGTCTTCGCGTGGTGGAGGTCCGTCCGGATGCAAACTTGATTTTGCTGGAAGGTGCTGTGCCGGGTCCGACCGGAGCGGTAGTCACCCTGCGTAAGGCACTCAAGAAAACCGGGAAGGCGTCATGAGCAAGTTGAAGGTTGTGGATGTGGCGGGAAAACCGGCCGGTGAATATGAGGTTCCGGCGGAATGTCTGGAACATGCCCGGGGTAGCCAGGCGGTACGGGATGTTGTAATCAACAGCCGGGCGGTGGTCCGGGCTGGAACGGCCTCCACCTTGCGCAAGGGGGAAGTGGCTGGTTCCAACAAGAAGCCGTGGAAACAAAAAGGAACCGGTCGCGCCAGGGCTGGTTTGCGTCAGTCGCCGGTGTGGCGTGGTGGCGGTGTGGCGTTTGGTCCGCATCCCCGGGCGTATGGCGGACGTTTGAACAAGAAGGTTTCCCGGTTGGCGTTTCGCCGAGCCTTCACCGACAAGGTGGATGCCGATGCGGTGAAGATCGTTGAATCGATCATGATTCCGGATGCGAAGACCCGGTCCTTTGTTGCCTTCAAGCAGGCGCTTGGGATTGACGGTGCCGCGTTGTTTATTTCAGACAAAATGGATCGTAATCTATTACTGGCGGTCCGGAATGTCCCGGGAGTTGAACTGGTGTCGGCGCGGGAGGTGAGTGTATATCAACTCGTGCGATTCCCGGTCATAGTCCTGTCGCGTGCGGCAATGGAATTGGTTAAGGGTCGGTTGATCGGCAAGTCCGGAGCGGTGGCATGAAGAATTCAGCATCCATCATCAAGCGGGTTCAAGTGACGGAAAAAGGCACGGCATTAACCGGCCGGCACAATCAATATCTGGTGCAGGTGGATCCGGTTGCCAATAAGGTTGAAATCAAACAAGCTGTCCAGGCTATGTTCAAGGTTTCCGTGCTGAAGGTCAACACGATGCGATATCTGGGCAAGCCCAAGCGCAGCCGACGGGCACAATTCGGTCGCCGACCGGATTGGAAGCGGGCCGTGGTAACGCTCAAGGCGGGTGAAAAGATAGAATTGGGTTGATGCGGAAGGTGTGAGGGGAAGGGACAGCCATGGGATTGAGGAAACATAAGCCAACCACGCCGGGGACACGATTTGCCTCGATGTTGACGCGTGATGAAGTTACGGCCCAGAAGCCGGAACGGTCGTTGGTGTTGGCCCGGAAGCGTTCATCGGGACGTAATTCGGCCGGTCGTATCACGGTTCGGCATCGCGGCGGCGGGCATGCGCGCAAATATCGGATCATTGATTTTAAACGTGACAAGCTGGGGATACCGGCCCGGGTTGCGACCATCGAATATGATCCCAACCGTTCATCCTTGATTGCGTTGTTACACTACGTGGATGGTGAGAAGCGTTACATCCTGGCCCCGCAGGGGTTGGCGGTTGGACAGCGGATCGGGTCCGGAGCTGATTTTGAACCCCTTGTCGGCAATGCCTTGCCGCTGGAACGGATACCGATGGGATTGATGATTCATAACATTGAAGTGGAACCCGGTCGTGGCGGTCAGTTGGTTCGGACCGCCGGTGGTGGGGCGCAGTTGATGTCGCGTGAAGGTGACCGGGCCCAGGTCCGGTTGCCTTCGGGTGAGATCCGTCGCATTCATGTCAAATGCATGGCCACGATCGGCCAGATTGGGAATGCCGAGCATTCGAGTGTGAGTCTTGGTAAGGCAGGCAGGAAGCGGTGGCGGGGTATACGTCCGACCGTACGTGGTGTGGCGATGAATCCGGTGGATCATCCCATGGGCGGAGGCGAAGGCCGTTCTTCGGGTGGGGGGCATCCCCGTTCACCCTGGGGTGCATTGTCCAAGGGGGGGAAGACCCGGCAGAAGCGCAAACCGTCCGGGCGTTTCATCGTGAAGCGGAGAAAGTAAGCTATGGCACGTTCCATTAAGAAAGGGTTCTTTGTCGAACCCAAATTGCTGGCAAAAGTTGAGCGGATGAACCGGTCCGGCGAGAAGCGGCCGATCAAGACCTGGTCGCGACGTTCCATGATCGTACCGGATTTTGTCGGGCACACCATGGCGATCCACAACGGAAAGCAGCATATATCGATTTTCATTACAGAAAACATGGTCGGGCACCGGTTGGGGGAATTCGCTCCCACCCGGATATTCCGCAAGCATGGTGCGGCTACCGATAAGAGCATAGCGCTGAAGTAGGAGCGGGGGCTTGGTATGGATGTGACAGCAAGAACGCGGTTTGTTAGGTTGTCGCCGTTGAAAGCGCGGGACATGGTGCGGCGTCTTCCGGGGATGCGGGTTGCGGATGCGTTACGGGTGACCGAGTTCAGTAACCGGAAGGCTGCCCTGCAGCTTGGTAAAACGTTACGATCCGCCATAGCGAATGCCCGGGAGAATGCAAAGCTGGATGCGTCGGACCTGATCGTCAAGCAGGCGGTGGTTGAAGAAGGTCCACGGCTGAAGCGACACTGGTCCCGGGCGCGGGGAAGTGTCAGTCCGATACGCCGGCGTATGTGCCACATTCGGATTGTGGTGACGGATGGTCGGGAACAGGTTTCGTAGGTAGGAAGGAGAACAACCTTGGGACAAAAGGTTAATCCGGTAGGTTTAAGAGTGGCGGTGAACCACGACTGGCGTTCGCGCTGGTTTAGCAACAAGAAGCAATTCGGTTCACTGTTGAATGAGGATATGAAGATCCGGGATATCGTTAAGCGACGTCTCGAGAGTGCCGGGGTTTCTCGAATCCTTATCGAGCGTTCGGGTGCGCGTGTACGGGTCAGCATATGGACGGCGCGCCCGGGCATCGTGATTGGACGAAAAGGGCAGGATCTTGAACGGGTTCGGACGGAGCTTTCAAAATTGACGAACAAGGAAGTTTACCTTGAGATTCAAGAAGTTCGTGATCCGGACGTGGATGCGCAATTGGTGGCGGAGAATATTGCCCTGCAGTTGACCCGTCGGGTCTCATTCAAGCGTGCCATGAAACGGGCGATGAAGATCGCGATGGATATGGGCGTGGACGGGATACGGATCCGGGCCACCGGCCGGTTGGGAGGATCCGAGTTGGCGCGCATGGAATGGTACAAGGAGGGGCGTGTTCCCTTACAGACGTTGCGGGCCCCCATCGATTACGGGTTTGCCGAATCAGCCACAACGGCCGGTCGTATTGGCATCAAGGTGTGGATCTGTAAGTCGAAGGATTTGCCGGGTCGACCAGCCATGAGAGGAAGGAGGTCCAGCCATGCCGTTAATGCCTAAGCGGGTCAAGTATCGCAAGCAACAGCGACGGTCTCGAAAAGGGTTCGCCACGGCCTGTACCTCGCTGGCGTTTGGTGAGTATGGTTTGCAATCGTTGGATCGCGGTTGGATAAAAAATCTCCAGATTGAGGCGTGCCGTGTGGTGGTTAACCGGCAAATGAAGCGCAAGGGGAAGTTATGGATTCGGATTTTTCCTGACAAGCCGGTCAGCAAGAAGCCCATTGAAACGCGCATGGGAAAAGGCAAGGGGAATCCGGAGTATTGGGTGGCGGTGGTCAAGCCCGGCACCATGTTGTTTGAGGTTGGCGGCATCAACGAGGTGACGGCACGTGAATGCCTTCGACTGGCAGCAGCCAAACTTGGATTGAAGACTAAGCTGGTGACTCGAGGAACGCGCGGGTAGATGCGTGGATCCGGGTTGCCCGGGGTGGATGACGGATGAAATCGGCACAGTACCGTGAACAGACAGATGCGGAGTTGCAGCAGGTTCTGCGTGAGACGCAGGGGCAATTGGCGGCGATTCGGGTCAAGCGGACGATGGGTGATTCGTCCGAGCAACCCTTGCGGATCCGGACCCTGCGTCGGGATCTAGCACGGATCCATACCGTAATTCGTGAACGGGAGTTGAAGGGCCATGGTTGAAACGGTAAAACTAGAACGCGGCGTCCGTAAGACGCGGCAGGGTCAGGTTGTCAGCAAGAGCGGTCGCAAGAGCATCGTGGTGATGACCGAGCGCCGGCGGGTGCATCCCGTCTACGGGAAAGTCATCAGGGAGACGCGGAAATTTCACGTTCATGATGAAAGCGATGAGGCGCAGGTTGGCGACATGGTGCGGATTGTGGAAACGCGTCCGTTGAGTCGGACGAAACGGTGGCGCCTGGTGGAGCGGCTGGGTGCCTCGAAACAGACGGTGTAATTTCAGCAGGTAGAGGTTTCGGATGATCAGCGAACAGACAAACGTGGTGGTGGCGGATAATACGGGTGCACGGCGGGCTTGTTGTTTCCGCATTCTCGGGCACCGGAAGCGGTATGCCCGGATCGGTGATATCATCAAGGTTTCGATCAAAGAAGCGCAGCCGGGCGGCATGGTCAAGAAGGGGCAGGTTTGCGACGCCCTGGTTGTCCGGACCGGCAGTTGCATGGCCAGGCCGGATGGTTCGTATATCCGATTTGATAATAATGCGGTGGTGTTGGTGGATGGAACCAAGAGTCCGATCGGATCCCGGATTTTCGGCCCGGTGGCCCGGGAACTGAGGGATATGAATTACATGAAGGTGATCTCGCTGGCGCCGGAAGTCCTATAGAGGATACGGCCCTGTTCAGGAGGGGCGGCAACGTGCAGAGAGCAAGGATACGTAAAGACGATGTCGTGTGCGTTATCAGTGGCACCGACAAGGGCAAGACGGGAAAAGTCTTGCAGGTAATGCCGACCCGTGGTCGTGCCATTGTGGAAGGAATTCGTCTGTTGACGAAAGCCCAACGCAAGACACAGGATAATCCACAGGGTGGTTTTGCGAAAAAAGAGGCATCGCTTTCGATGTCGAAGTTATTGCTGTATTGCCCCGAAGACAAGAAGGGCGTGCGGATCCGGTGTGTTAAAGAGGGGCAGAAACAAATTCGGAAATGTCGCCGGTGCGGTCACGCATTTGACAATTGAGGTTGGGTATGTCCAGGTTGCAAGATAAATATAAACAGGTGGTGGTGCCTGCGTTGATGAAGGAATTCAACATCGGTAACCCGATGCGGGTGCCGCGGGTCACCAAGGTGGTTTTGAACATGGGGATCGGCATTGTTGATAAAGATGCCCTGAAAACCCGAGCGGAGGAACTGGCGGCCATTGCCGGTCAACGGCCCGTGGTTACCCGTGCCCGCAAGAGCATTGCCAATTTCAAGTTGCGTGAAGGGATGAGCATTGGCGCCAAGGTCACCTTGCGCGGTGCGCGGATGTATGAATTCCTGGATCGTCTTTTCAGTGTTGCGTTGCCGCGCATTCGTGACTTTCGCGGGGTGTCGCGTAATGCGTTTGACGGGCGGGGAAATTACACGCTGGGGCTCAAGGATCAGACCATTTTCCCTGAGATTGACCCCAACAATGTAACGACCGTGCAGGGGATGGACATTACCGTAGTAACCACTGCGGGTGGCAGTGATGAGGCCCGTGCATTGTTGCAGCTGCTCGGGATGCCGTTTGCGAGCCGGTAGTACAAGGAGGCGGATGTGGCCAAGTTGTCGTTGATGATCAAGGCGGAACGAGAGCCGAAATTCAAAGTTCGGAGATATACGCGGTGTCAGCGGTGCGGAAGGCCGCGTTCGGTGTTAAAGAAGTTCAAACTGTGTCGAATCTGTTTCCGGGAACTTGCGCTCAGTGGCATGATCCCGGGTGTTGTCAAGGCAAGCTGGTAGGGGCAGGAGCCAATATGAGTTGGTCAGATCCAATTGCAGACATGTTAACGCGTATCCGTAATGGATATGGTGCAAAGCAAGCAACCGTGGCGATACCACATTCGCGCATCAAGGCCCAAATACTGGCCATTTTGAAGCGTGAGGGATATGTGGAAAAGGTTTCGGTTGAAGCGGAAGGAAAACGCATCCTCCGGGTAGCGTTACGGTACAGCGTGGACGGCCAACCGTGCGTACGGGGCGTTCAACGGACCAGCAAGCCGGGTGTGAGGCGGTATGTGGTTGTGGATCGGATCCCAAAGGTGCTGGGTGGCATGGGTTTGGCCATTCTCAATACATCCAAGGGGATGCTGACGGATCAGGAAGCCCGTCAGCAGAATGTTGGCGGTGAAGTGATTTGCAAGGTGTGGTGAGGTGTCGGCATGTCGAGAATAGGCAAAAATCCCGTTACGATCCCGAATGGGGTAACGGTAACGGTTAACGATGGCCAGATTACGGTCAAGGGGACGCAAGGCGCCCTGGATTTTAAATTGCCGGATGGAATTTCGATGGACGTTCAGGGTAATATTGTGAGCGTGCGTCGGGCTGACGATTCCATGCGGCAAAAGGGATGCCATGGGCTTGCACGGACGATCCTTGCAAACATGATCCAGGGGGTCGTGCAGGGGTACCAGAAGGAACTTGAGATACAGGGCGTTGGGTTCAAGGCTTCCTTGCAGGGAGCGGTGATGACCTTGTCGCTTGGTTTCTCTGCACCGGTGGTTTATAAAATTCCAGCCGGAATAAAGGCCAAGGTTGATGGTGGGACCGCCATATCGATCAGTGGTATGGACAAGCAGTTGGTTGGTAATGTTGCCGCGCGGATTCGCGCCTTTGCACCTGCCGAGCCCTACAAAGGCAAAGGGGTCCGGTACAAGGGCGAACATGTCCGTCGTAAGGTCGGCAAGACGGTGGCGTAAGGGGGACGGAAAGTATGAGTGGCAGGGGTAAATATGAACGGCGGGTCATCCGCCACTACCGCATACGGAAACGTGTCAATGGTACGGAGGCACGACCGCGGCTTTCCATATTTTTGTCCAATCGGCAAATGTATGTGCAATTCATCGATGATGTTGCCGGCGTCACGCTGGCAGCGGCATCGACGGGTACCCAGGATAAGGGGCACAATGTCGCCGGGGCTGTTGCCTTGGGGAAGTGTGCGGCTGATGCGGCTCGTGCCAAGGGTATACAGGATTTTGTTGTGGATCGTGGTGGATTCAAGTATCACGGACGGCTCAAGGCGATTGTAGAAGCCTTGCGTGCGGCGGGTATTGGTGCCGGTTCGAACAAGGAGACGTGATCGTGGATGATAGAACTTCCCAGTCTGAATTCGAGGAACGGGTTGTTTTTGTCAACCGTTGTTCCAAGGTTGTCAAGGGTGGCCGTCGTTTCAGTTTCAGCGCGGTTGTCGTAGTCGGGGACCGGAACGGGTCGGTGGGGTGTGGATTCGGCAAGGCCAATGAAGTGGCGGATGCCATTCGTAAGGGCGGGGAGATGGCGCGAAAATCCATGGTGCGCGTCGTCATGAAGGATCGTACGATTCCGCATGATGTTACCGGGCAACATGATGGTGGACGGATCCTTCTGCGTCCGGCGTCTCCGGGGACGGGTGTTATCGCCGGGGGAGGGATGCGGGCGGTTCTCGAGGCTTCCGGGATACGTGATGTTCTGGGCAAGTCGTTGGGAAGCAGTAATCGGCTGAATGTCGTTCGGGCGACATTTGATGCGTTAAGGCAATTGAGATCAGAGCAGGAGATCCGGGCGATGCGTGGCATGGTCCGGTCTGCGGAGTGAAGGCGGCATGAATCTTCATCAGTTAAAAAATAGTGTTGGCTCCCGTCATCGTCGGAGGCGGGTGGGGCGTGGAATGGGATCTGGTGTCGGCAAGACATGCGGGGCTGGACACAAGGGCCAGTTGGCTCGTAAAGGGCACAAGCGGAAGATTGGTTTTGAAGGTGGTCAGATGCGTCTGATCCGCCGTCTTCCCAAGATCGGATTCACCAATCCAACCCGGATTGATTACGCTGTGGTCAATCTGGGTACACTCGATCGTTTGCCTGCAGGGACCCTGGTAACCGCTGCTTTATTGCGGGAAAAGGCCTTGTTGCGTGGCCGGATTGGATTGCCCGTCAAAGTGTTGGCGGTGGGTGAGCTGTCCCATGCCTTGACGGTCGAGGCGCATGCATTCAGTTCGACCGCAAAGGCCAAAATCGAGGCGGCAGGCGGTTCCTGCAAAGTTGTGAAGTCCTAATGCTGTCGGCTTTTGTCAACAGTTTCAAGATCCCTGAGCTCCGTAAACGAATTCTGTTTACGTTGGGTTTGATCTTTATTTGCAGGATCGTGACGACGGTCCCGACTCCCGGGGTGGATGCGCAGGCCTTGCGGGCCGTGATCAGTGATATTGAGAGCCAGGTGGGTGGTGGTTTCCTTGGGTGGGTGGACTTGTTCAGTGGCGGTGCCTTGAGTAATTGTGCGGTTGGTGCCTTAAGTATATGGCCGTATATCAGCGCCTCGATCATTCTGCAATTGATGACGGCCATATTCCCTTTCCTGGAACGGCTTGCGCGTGAGGGTGAATCCGGGAGGCAGCGGCTGAACCAGTATACCCGGTACCTGACCCTTGTGATATGCGGCGTACAGGCTTTGTTTCTCGCAGTCAGTTTGGAATCCCCGGAGAATCTCGGAATTACACGTGTCATCGTGAGTGATCCGGGGTGGGGTTTCCGACTGATGACGGTGTTGACGATGACGACCGGTACCATGTTGATGATGTGGTTGGGTGATCAGATTTCCGAGCGGGGTATCGGGAACGGTATCTCGATTGTCATCATGGTCAACATTGTCAGCCGGTTGCCGAATGCGGTTTTTGCGGCTTACAACATGTTTTCCAAAGTGGATGGGGTTGCACAGTTCAGCATCTTCCATCTCATCGGGCTGGTGGTGATGATATTCCTGGTTACTGCCGGGACCATTGCTTTGACACAGGGGCAGCGGCATATTCCGATTCATACGACCAAGCGGGTGGTGGGACGAAAGGTGTTCGGTGGGCAAAACACCTATATGCCGCTTCGCGTCAATTATTCGGGTGTTATGCCGATTATCTTTGCCGGTGCCATGATTGCCTTTCCGGCGGTTTTGCTGAAAAAAATCCCGTTGGTGTTCTTTCAGCGGCTGGGTACGGCCTTTAGTGTCGGAGAACCCCTCTATTTGTTTGGGGAAGCCGTTTTAATCATGTTTTTTTCCTATTTCTGGGTGGCGACGCAATTCAACCCCTTGCAGATCGCCGATGATTTGAAACGGAATGGCGGATATGTCCCGGGGATACGGCCGGGTCGGCCAACCGCTGAATTCCTGGATAAAACCATGACCCGTATTACGCTGATTGGCGCGATTTTCCTCACGATCATTGCCGTTATCCCGATGGTCATGGCCACGCAGTTTCGTGTGCCCTGGCTGGTGGCTTCCTTTATGGGGGGGACGAGTCTTTTGATTATCGTAGGGGTTGGTTTGGATACGATGCGGCAGGTTGAGTCGCAACTATTGATGCGGCATTATGATGGATTCTTGAGGAAGGGACGCATCCGCGGCCGGCGTTGATCGCAGGCGGGAAATACCGACGATGAAAGCAATTATTCTGCTGGGTGCTCCAGGTTCCGGCAAGGGGACCGTGGCGGAGCGGGTTCGTGATCGGTGCGCCTACCTTCATGTGTCGACCGGCGACATGCTGCGTGATGCCGTTAAACGGGGTACCGAGACGGGACGGCAGGCTGAAGGATACATGAAGCGCGGCGAACTGGTGCCGGATGCCGTTATCAATCTGCTGGTTGATCAACGTCTGGATGCCGGCACGCCGGATGCCGGTTATATGTTTGATGGGTATCCCCGTACCATCCAGCAGGCCGATATGTTGGCTGCCAGTTTCTCCAAACGCAATGGTTCAATCCGTAAAGTATTTCTGCTTGAAACACCACGGGATGTGCTGATTTCCCGGTTGACGGGTCGTCGGACCTGCCGGGCCTGCGGGACCTGTTTTCATGTGGTTAATATTCCACCGAAACGGGACGGCATTTGTGATGCGTGCGGGGGTGCATTGTATCAGCGGCCGGACGATCAGGAGGCGACCATCGTCAACCGGCTTGATGTGTATATGCGGCAGACGGAAAGCTTGATTGCGTTCTATGAAAAACAGGGGTTGTTGATGCGGATCAATTCGAACCGCCAGGCTGAAGCGTCGGCGGGGGAAGTGGTTCGTGCTGTGCAGGCGTTGGACTGATGGCGACCGGGTAAGAAATGGCATGATCACGGTCAAAAACAAGTCCGAGATCATTGCCATGCGTGAGGCGTGTCGCCGTGCTGCGGATGTCCGGGATGCGGTGGCGGCGCAGGTCATGCCTGGCGTTACAACCGCGGAATTGGCGGCCTGTGCAGAAGTCCGGATGCGGGAACTTGGGTGTGTGAGCGCCTTTTTGAACTACCGGGGATTTCCGGGTTTGATTTGCGTGTCGGTGAATGATGAGGTGGTGCATGGCATACCCGGACAACGGCGAATAAAGTTGGGGGATGTTGTCAGTCTGGATGTCGGGGTCCGGTATGAAGGGTTTGTTGGAGATACCGCCACGACGGTGTTGGTTGGTGTTGAGGATATGCTGACCATTCGTCAGGTTCAGGTTGCCCGGGAGGCGTTGACGTTTGGGATTGCGGAAGCCAAGACGGGAAACCGGGTCGGGGACATATCCCATGCCATTGAACGGACGGTGACGGGGGCTGGATTCTCGGTGGTGAGACAATTTGTCGGGCACGGTATCGGCCGGGCGTTGCATGAAGATCCCGAGGTTCCGAATTTTGGAAGTCCGGGGCGGGGGCCGTTGTTGAAAGCCGGGATGACGCTGGCGATAGAGCCGATGGTGAATCAGGGGGTTGGCGACGTGGATGTAATGAAGGATGGATGGACGGTATGCACGCATGATCGTCTTCCTTCGGTTCATGTTGAACATACGGTGTTGGTCGGGGTTGATGGTGGACAAGTTTTAACTCAGGGCGTGTAGTTTTATGTGGACGTGGTACGGGTCAGTTGATAGCATTACGCGTTTTTCTGAAAACCTTGGAGACGTATCGTGAAGGTTCGGAGTTCGGTTAAGCGGATTTGTGAACGGTGCAAGATTGTCCGGCGCCGTGGCGTTATTCGTGTAATTTGCACGAATCCACGCCACAAGCAGAGACAGGGCTGAAGAGAGGAGATGGGGCATGCCGCGGGTATTGGGTGTTGACATACCGGGCAAGAAGCGCATCGAATATGCCATTCAGTATATTCATGGGATTGGCCCAACGCGATCCCGGTTGCTGATGGCGGAGACGGGTATCGATCCGGCCAAGAAAGCCGACGATTTAAGCCCGGACGAGTTGCGCCGCTTGCAGGGGGTAATCCAGGAACGGTTTCATGTGGAAGGCGATTTGCGTCGAGAAGTTGCCCAGAACATACGCCGGCTGATCAGCATCGGCAGTTACCGTGGTCTTCGGCATCGCAAAGGGTTGCCGGTGCGCGGGCAACGGACGAAGACCAATTCCCGGACTCGAAAGGGACCGAAACGTACCGTTGGTGCTATGCGCGGTGAAGCCCGGGCGGCGGCCAAGAAACCGGCGTGATCCCGTGTGCGGGATGAAAGCAGTCAGGAGAATCAAGCGTCATGGCGGATGAAAAAGAAAAACAACCAGTAGATCAGGCGTTGCCCGATCCCGTGCCTGTCGATCAGGCAGTGCCCGGTGAAGCCGGTGAGGCGAAGGGTGACGAGAAGGCGATACGCCGTAAAGTGCGCGGAGCCAAAAGCGTTCCGATGGGAATCGCTTATGTCCTCGCAACGTTTAACAATACCATGGTGTCAATTACCGATCCGTCGGGTGGTGTTATTGCATGGAGTACGGCGGGAAAGGCCGGTTTCAAGGGGTCCAGGAAAAGCACGGCTTTTGCGGCGACCATGGCGGCACAGGATGCAGGACGCCAGGCGGTTGCCCGTGGGATGCGCGAGGTGGAAGTGCGTGTACAGGGTGCCGGGTCCGGTCGTGAATCTGCTATTCGGGCATTACAGTCATCCGGGATGACGGTGTCGGTGATCAAGGATGTGACGCCGGTTCCGCATAATGGATGCCGCCCCCGCAAGAGAAGGAGAGTGTAGGATGGCCAGGTACACGGGGCCTGTATGCAAGCGTTGTCGTCGGGAAGGGATGAAACTCTTCCTGAAGGGTACGCGTTGCAGCATGGCAAAATGCGCAATCGAGAGGGAAAAGCCTGCGCCGGGCGTGCATGGTCAGCGCCGGGCGCGAAAATCATCCGAATATGCCGTTCAGTTGCGCGAAAAGCAGCGGTTGAAACGGCAGTATGGCATGCAGGAAGCCCAGTTCCGGTTGGTTTTCAAGCGCGCGTTGCGACGTCGTGGTGTGACGGGCGAACAACTCCTTCAGTCTTTGGAATCACGTCTGGATAATGTTGTATACCGAATGGGGTTCGCTCCTTCACGGCAGGCTGCCCGGCAGATGGTGTTACATAATCATGTGACGGTAAATGCCCGGCGGGCGCAGTCAGCATCCATCGAATTGAAGCCTGGATCGGTGATCCAGATCAAGGACCGTTCGGGTGTAAGGGAAGGCGTTAAGCGTTGCTTGGATGCTTTGGGCAATGCACCGGTCCCGGCATGGATGACCCGTGATGATGCGGCGTTTAACGGTCAATATGTCCGTGTGCCGACGCGGGAAGAGATCGCGCCTATTGTCAACGAGCAATTGGTGGTGGAACTCTATTCGAAGTAGCCTGAAGACGGTTGCCCGTGAAAAAGGTTCGCCCGCAGGGCGGGGCCACGGGATGGAAAGGACAGGGATATGCCGATACGATTAAGCAGGTTTGAGATGCCGCAACGGTTGACCAAGGATGAGGCTACCGCTACGGACCGTTATGCCCGCTTTATTGCGGAACCGTTTGAGATTGGTTATGGACGGACTTTGGGGAATTCCCTGCGCCGTGTGTTGCTTTCCTCGATCGAGGGTGCCGCCATTACCTCGGTTAAGATTGCCGGCGCCGACCATGAGTTCTGTTGCCTTCCGGGTGTTGTGGAAGATGTGACGGATATTATCCTGAACCTCAAGAAAGTCCTGCTGAAGAGCCACGTGCGGGATCCGGGAACCCTGATTGTCAAGAAGTCAGGACCGGGTGAGGTGACGGCCAAGGATATTGAGGCGGAAGGTGCGGTTGAAGTTCTCAATCCTGATTTTCACATTGCCACGCTGGCCTCTGACGGTAAGCTGGAAATGGAACTGGAAGTCAAGACGGGGCGTGGTTTTTATCCGGCAGAATGGAATAAAAAGCAGGTTCAGGAGATTGGTCGGATACCGATTGATGCTATATTTTCGCCTGTCTCGCGTGTGAATTTCACGACGGAAAACACACGGGTTGGCCAGCGTACGGATTATGACAAATTGATCTTGGAAGTCTGGACCGATGGTCGGGTAACACCGGAAGACGCGTTAACCATGTCGTCGGCTATTCTGCGTCATCATCTCGATGTGTTTGTCAATTTTGATGAAAACGTCATCGAATTTGAAGAGACAGAAAAGCAGATTGATGAGGAACGCGAAGATCTGCGACGTAAGTTGGCCATGAGCGTCAACGAGATTGAGTTGAGCGTGCGTGCGGCGAACTGCCTGAACAACGCCAACATTACAACCGTCGGCGAATTGGCGCAAAAGACCGAGGCTGAAATGCTGAAGTATCGGAATTTTGGCAAAAAGTCGTTGAACGAAATCAAAGGTAAGCTGTCAGAATTGGGCCTTGCGTTGGGAATGACGTTTGATACGGACCTGTTGAAGGTTCCGGAAGCAGGCGTGTCCGAAGCGGGTCAGTAGGCGGGAAGGCACTCCATGCGCCACAGGAAATTGGATAAACGGTTAGGTCGGAGCCCAGCACATCGGTCTGCCATGGTGGCGGCTCTTGTCTGTGGATTGATCCTGGAAAAACGCATCACAACGACACTGGTCAAGGCAAAAGTCGCACAGCGTCTTGCTGAACGGGTGCTTACCCGTGCCCGTCAAGGGACTTTGGCGGCTCGACGAAATCTGATCAGTCGATTGCACCGTCCGGATGTTGTTTCCATGCTTATGAAGGATGTTGTTCCGGTTATGCAGGGGCGGAACGGCGGCTATACGCGGGTTGTTAAACTGGGGCGTTTGCGTCCCGGTGACGGATCTGAAATGGCCATGGTTGAGTGGATCGGCATACAACCGGTTGTAAAAACTCGAAAGCCAAAAGCCGATACGACCAAGCAATCCGAACCGGCGAAATAATGATTTCCCGGTAACGGGTGGATAGGGAAGGCTCGCAAGTTATTGGCTTGCGGGCCTTCTTGCTATAGGGCGTTGTTATGTCGGAGGCGGGGTTGTAACGGTAATTGCATCGGCATCGGTGTTTCGTTAGAATATTTCCGGCAAAAGGTGGGAGAGCGGCCATGCTCGATATAAAACGGATTCGTGATCAGTATGACGCGGTCGTTGTTGGACTTGCTGCCCGAGGTGTTAAGCCGGATGGTGTTTCTGCCATCCGGGATATCGACTTGGAACGGCGTCAGATGGTAACGGAGGTGGAATCGCTCAAGGGGGTTCGCAACCGTGTGTCCAAGGAAATCGGGTTGCGACGCAAGCGGGGTGATGATACGGCTGAGGCCGAGGCGTCCATGCGGCAGGTCGGCGACCAGATTGGCGCGTTGGATGAACGCATACGAAAGGCGGATGAAAGACTTCAGGCGATGTTGTTGATGATTCCCAACATCCCGCATCCCGGTCTGCCAAAGGGTCTTGATGCATCGGGAAACCAGGTGGTTAGGACCTGGGGAACCGTTCCGACATTTAATTTCATGCCCCGGTCGCATGTCGAACTGGCAGAGAAACTTGGGGTTGTTGATTTCGCGCGTGGAACCAAGATTTCGGGTGCTGGATTCCCTTTGTATGTCGGCTTGGGTGCGCGTTTGCAGCGTGCCCTGATACAGTTCATGCTGGACATTCATGTTCGCGATCATGGCTATACGGAACTCTGGCCTCCGGTCGTGGTAAATGCGGCTTCCATGACGGGAACGGGCCAACTTCCGAAGATGAAGGATGACATGTATGCCATCCCGGAAGACGACTTGTACCTGATACCGACCGCGGAAGTTCCGGTTACCAATTACTACCGTGACGAAGTGATCAGTTCCCCCCTGCCGATCTATTTGACGGCTTATACCCCGTGTTTCCGGCGTGAGGCGGGGGCGGCGGGACGGGACACGCGTGGGTTGATCCGGGTGCATCAATTTGACAAGGTTGAAATGGTCAAGTTCACCGATCCGGCAACCTCGTATGAAGAACTGGAATCGCTGGTGCTCAATGCGGAAGACATTCTTCAACGCCTGCAATTGCCGTATCGGGTTCTCATGTTGTGTTCCGGTGATATCAGCTTTGCGGCTGCGAAGTGTTATGATATCGAACTGTGGGCTCCCGGCCAGAACGCCTGGTTGGAAGTCTCTTCATGCAGCAACTTTGAGGATTTCCAGGCCCGGCGGGCGGGGATTCGTTATCGGGATGCAAAAGGCAAAATAAATTTTGTCCACACGTTGAATGGTTCGGGTGTAGCGTTGGCCCGCTTGGTCGTGGCGCTCTTGGAGAATGGCCAGCAAGCGGACGGTTCGGTTCTGTTGCCGGCGGTGTTAGCCCCGTACCTGGGGGGGGTCGATCGGTTACCCCTTCCCCATTGATCAGCCGGCTGTGACCATCCGGAGAATTCGATGATTACGAAAGTCCGGTCTGCCATACAGCGCTTTCGACTGGTGGTGCCTGGTCAGCATGTTTTGCTGGCGATTTCCGGTGGTGCCGATTCCATGGCCATGATGGAGATCCTGTATGCCTTGTCGTCTTCCTGGCATATGCGGTTGACGGTTGCCCATTTGGACCATGGTATACGGGGAAATCAATCGCGAGCGGATGCGCGTTTTGTCAGGGAACAGGCAGCCCGCTTGAAGTTGCGATGCATCGTGGGGCACGCGAAAGTTCCCGCCGTTGCGCAACGGACCGGCATGTCGTTGGAGGAGGCCGCTCGACAGACGCGTTATGATTTTCTGGCCAGGACGGCTCGTCGCGTGAAGGCTCAGTGTATCGCCACGGCGCATCAGGCGGATGATCAGGCTGAGACGGTTTTGTTCCGGATCGTGCGAGGCTCGGGCGTGCGCGGTCTCGGTGGAATTCCGCGGGTTACCTTATGGGATGGCGTGCCGGTGGTTCGCCCCTTGTTGTCAATTCCCCGGACTGAAATTATCGAGTACCTTCGCCGGCAAAATATTGCCTGGCGGGAAGATGGTTCCAACCGCTTGCCGGATCCGCGTCGGAACCGAATTCGCATGGAAATACTTCCGCTGTTGGAACGGGCGTTGAATCCCGCGGTTCGTCAGGTGCTGGTTCGTACGGCAGACATCATGCGTGAGGAAGACCAGTGGATGGAAGTTCAAGCCATCGAACGCTTGCACCGGCATATCGATGGCCACGGGCTGCACCGCTTGAACGGCCGGGGATTGCAATCCGTTCCGGCGGCCTTGCGCAGACGCATGGTCCGATTGTGGCTGACGGCACAAGGCTTGCCGTCGCAGGCCGCTGATTTTGACACGGTCGCCCGGGTTGAAGCATTGGCGGAACGACGTCATGGGAGTTCCATCCTGATGTTGGTTGATGGCTGGCGGGTACGCAATGCCTACGGCATCCTGGAGTTGCGGCGTGATAAACGGATTATGCCGGTTTCGTTTTGTGTGCCGTTTAGGACTCCTGGTGAGTGCCGGATACCCGTTGTCGGATGTCGTGTATCGACCTGGTGGGAGCCGGTTGTCCGTAAACCGGATTCCACGATGCCGGGGTTGCTTCCGGCTGAAGCGACGTTGTCCCCCCTTGCCGGCCGGCGTCGTTTGACGGTGCGGTCCTGGATGCCCGGTGATCGATTCCGGCCGTTGGGCATGTCGGGTACCAGGAAGCTTCAGGATATTTTTACCGACACCCATGTGCCACGTGATCGACGCGCCCATGTGCCGCTGGTTTGTTGCGGCGATGAAATCATATGGATTCCAGGGTATCGCGTGGCGCAGGGATGGCAGGTGGTGGAACCCGGGCAACCGGCCCTGCAGATTCGGATTGAACCGGCTTAGCCCGACTCCGTTCAGGATGTCCGGCGTCGTCGCACGTGGATTGAGCAGCTGGCCTTGTCGCAGCCGGTTGAATCAAAATGATACGCGTACCCCAGGGGTTCAAGAACCCGCCGGTACAACACATCACAGTGGCGACAGTAATCACGAAAGGGGGTGACATGGGAAAGGCTGAGCAGTCGTCCCTTGGAAGGACAGGCATGCATCAGGATTCGAAATTCTCCGGCTTCCTCGTCCAGTTCCATCGTGAAGTGGGCGGCTTCTTCGTTGAGTGTTTGGCTCCAGTAGAGCCAACATCCCCGTATACCGTGTTGAACCACCAGGTCGCGAAGGTTGTTCAGGAAACGGTCAGACAGGTCGTTCCAGAAAGCTTCAACGGCCGGAGTCCCGCCCAGTCGTTCCAGGGTCTTGAATAATTCACTGTAAGCGGGGATGAATTCCGTGCAACTGATCATGACAACCTCCGGAACCGTTGAACGCAGGTTCCTGTCCGGGGGTTGCAGTCGCATAATTCCGAGGTAAAGGGAGTTCCCTCGCACAGGCATTCGTTCATGATACGCGTGGAGTCACAGAAGCGTTTGGCGATGGGAAGCCCTCGTTTTTGCATGTGAAGGATGGCCGGGCAGGCGCGCACCGTGATGGTCAGGTGATCATCAGAAGCGTCGACGTCAATAATCCCTGCTTCTTCCTCAAAAACCCGTTCATAGTGTTTGCGTATGGCCGACAGGCCGTGGGTGACCACGGCTGCGTGGAGCGGAGCAAAGAAGGTCCGGCAGAAGGTGCGGAGATAGTTGTGCAGGACGGACGTTCCGAAGTGGATGTCGAGGTATTCAATTCCACAGCTTAATCCGCCGTGAAAATCCTTGTGCAAGTAGTGGTTGTCCGATGCGTTCCGATGCATGATTTCCCGGGTCATAACGATTCCTCAGGGAAACAACACGTCACGGTCCTGCACCATGACCCGGGCGATGGCCCGTTTTGTGGCGGCAGGCAGGGGATAGTTGAGATAGCCATTCCGGGTTGTGAAAACATGCATGCGGACCAGGAGTTCTTTGAGCCCGGTGAGCCATGCGGAAATCTTCCGTCCGCCATACACATTCCACATCAGCCGGTTCATCCGTCGTTGCAGGCGTTGGGCATGACTGATGCGGCCTTCATGCACGGCCTCAATGATGCAGCGGGCAAGAAATCCGTTGAAAACCCCTCCACCCAACAGAAGGCCGTCATAGCCCGCCTGGATGTAGGAAACACAGTCAAATTCATTTCCGTTGAGCAGGCGCAGGCCGGTTCGGTGGCGGCGTATGGCCAGGGCGATGTCCCGCCGGGCTGGATTACAGGAACTGTCCTTGATGAGGATGACGCGAGGTTCGGAATATATGGCTTTCAGTGCACCGTCGGGTACGACAATCGAGCCGTAGGCGCCGCGATCATAGATCCCCACGGGCAGCGGACTTTGCCGGATAGCGGTCCGGTAAAGCCGCACGATGTTGTCGGAGGTGGCATTCATGAGAAAATGAGGTGGAGCAATAATGGCGATGTCGGCCCCGGCCTCGGCTGCCATCCGCATGTTAACCAGTATCCGGGCAGCGGAATTGTCGGTTACCTGCACGGCCACCACCATGCGCCGCCGGGTCTGGCGGACGGTTTCGCGGATGAGACTTGTCCGTTGATCGTCCGGCATCCAAGGGCCTTCTCCGCAGGTTCCGCACAAGAAGAGTCCGTTAATACCGAGACGGAGGTGGTGTTTGACCATTCTGGCAACGGCAGCGCGGTCAACGGTCATCCGGTTGGTGAAAGGTGTTGGGGTGGCCGACCAGACGCCGGTCAATTGTTCGGGAGTCCACCAAGTTGAAGGCATGATCGGGATTCCTTTCGGATGGAACTAGTATTCCATGTTCCAGTCGGGTTGTACGTCATCGGCAATGGTCTCGCTGATGATAGAGTCGGTTGGGAGTGTTTGCAGGATGGAGCTGGGAACGCGCGGCGTTACGGGGCCGTGTGAAACCAGGCGAGTCATAAACCGTTGCCAGGAAACCCGGGTTCCGGCGGTGGTCAATGCGTTGATATCCATGCGGAATTTGGCGGCGATCACATCGGCTGGTCCGATGGTGGCGGCGCGAGGTGGCACGGCGGCGAGGTCGCCGCTGGCGCCAAAGAAGCCGTGCAGGGAGTTCTGTGCAATGGTAAACGGGCTCAAGGTGACAATCCGTGCCCCGAATGTCTTCCATACTTCGAGCGGTGCTTTGAATTCGGGTGCGTCCGGCTCGATGAAAGCCAGATGGCCCGTCCAACCCGGTCCGCTGTAACAGGCATCGGCTCCTCCCAGGTCGCGGATCATCCGGCTGTAGTCATGAATGTTCCGGGTCGTAGGGCCCATCATCTGCCGTTCGGGAGGGCGCAACGCCGGATCGATCGCGTGGTAGAGAAAACGCTTGGTGGATGCCATGAAAGACCAAGGCCAGGTTTCGGGTGCCACATTTCCATCCTGATCGGCATATTCGTCCATATTGAATGTCACCAGGTGGCGGCAGTTTACCCGGAGGGTATTGATCATCAGAGCGAGTTTGCGATAGGTGCTGGCCGGGTTAGGCAAGATCAGGACCAGGCGACGGTTTTCTTCCGAGGCAGTCTTGATGCGGTGAAACATGTCGGCAACCCATAACCATTCCACATCGCCATCCGGTACAATCCGTATTTTGAACGCGGGGTTGGGGTGTCGGGTCAAGGCTTTGCGGGTAATGCGGCGTACCCGGTTGATCACCCGTTTATCTCGGAACGGGATCCATTGGGATGGCTCGTATGTGAATGATGTAGGCATGGGGCCTTCCTTCAGTTTGATCGTGTAAAAACCTGACGTCCGGCAATCCAGGTCTGGCAGACCTGCCGGTTCTGGTCGAGCACGGTAAAGTCGGACGCCAGCCCTTCGGCGATGCGTCCGTACAGGTGGTCCAGTCCAAGGACCTGGGCAGGATTGGCGCTCACCATGCGGACGGCCATCGGAAGGTCGATGTCCAGCAGGCGGATTGCATTTCGCATGGCGAGATCAAGTGTCAATCCGCTGCCGGCCAGTGTGCCGGCTTGGTGTGTTTTGCCCGTAAGCCGTGCCGGTCCGCCGGGGTAGGTGAAGGACACTTCTACACCGCCAAGGAAATCATGTTTGCCGGGTGGTAAACCGGCGCCAATATTGGCATCCGTTATCAGGCAGACACGGTCGGGGCCCTTGCAGGCAAGCGCCATGCGGATGGCCATCGGGTTGACGTGTTCGCCGTCGAGGATGAAGTCCACGCTTGCGCGGGGATCTGCGAGGATGGTTTCAACCGTTCCACAGGGGCGCACGCCGGGATCGGTTTCGGGGGGAGGGGGGAACACGTCATAAAAGTGGGTGGCATGTCGGGCACCGGCGTCGATAGCTGCCAGGGTTTGGTCCACGGTGGCACGGGTATGTGTTATAAAAGCCGGCATACCAGTTGATTGCATTCGCGGCAGGAGATCGATGATCCCTTCAAAATCGGGTGCAATACTGAATACGGTGGGGTACGGTTGAGATGCAGAGACCAGGTTTTCGACCCGTTCCGGGTCAGCAGCGCCCAAGGCTTCTTTCGGCAGGGCGCCCGTGAGCGTGAGAAAGGGTCCTTCCATGTGGAAGCCAAGAATGCGTGAACCGCTGGAACGAACCGATGCCAGCGAGGCTACAAAACGTGCATCCTCGCCTTTTGGTCGCGGACATATTCCGGCGAGGAATCCCGTGACGCCGGTTTGAGGCAAGATGTCGCATATCGCCTGCAAGGCGGCGGGTCCATGATCGATCAGATGCCGATGCATGCCGTGGATGTGCAGATCGATAAAGCCGGGTGCCAGCCACTGTCCGTTGAGATCGACCACTTGATCGGCGGCTTCTTTGCAGAGTTCACGGTCTGGCCCGACCCTGATGATGCGTCCCTCCCGGCAGAGGACGGCTCCATCCGGCATGAGTTCCGTGATCAGGACGAGTGTGGCATGTCGAAAGAGAATGGTTTTTGACATGGGAGAAATGATGGTACATTCAGCGGTTGGTTGTCGATTGCATTTTGCTTCTTGCTTGGATGATCCGAACGGGGAATGGGTTTGACCCTGTCTCACGCTGCAGGTAGTATTCCCATCGGGTCTTTGGAAGTGATATTTTCGATACGCTGGCATTGAGCGGCGCCGGAGCGGGTAGGTAGGGAAGGGGCGGTTTATCATGTCGGATTCAAATGGGCCGTTGAACCTGGGCAAGCCGGACCAACGTGCGCGAAAACAGCCGGTTGTTGCCGGTCCGGGGCGTAGTTTGTTGCCGTGGTTTCTGATTGTGGCGATGGTGTTCATGATGGTCCACATGATCTGGAGCCGTCGTGAAACCTACGAAGAGATTCCTTATTTCAATAATACGGCGGATGTTGATTTTGTTGAAATGGTGGAGGCGGGCCGGATTCGCAAGGTGGAAATCATCAAGGAAGTCTCCGGCATCCAGTACATCCGTGGTGAGATTCTTCCGGTTGAATCCGATCCGGTTTCACGGGCCGTGAAGTTCAAGACCTATGTCAGTGAGGCCGATTCAGCCCTGCAACGTTTTCTCATCGAACAGGGTGTGGAGTTCATGGTCCCTCCCCAGAACCCCTATGTCTGGTCGTTGCTGATGCAGGTGTTGCCGGTGGTCCTGATCTTTGCCTTCCTGTATTTTCTTTTCATGCGGCAGGTGCGGGCGGCCGGTAGCGGGGCCATGAGTTTCGGGAAGAGCCGGGCACGTCTATTGAACCGCGAAGAGAACCGGGTAACGTTTGCCAACGTGGCGGGCATTGATGAGGCCAAGGATGAAGTTCAGGAGATCATCGAGTTCCTCAAGGATCCCAAACGATTCCAGAAACTGGGGGGGCGAATACCCAAGGGGGTCCTTTTGATGGGGCCGCCCGGAACGGGTAAAACCCTGCTGGCTAAAGCTATTGCGGGTGAAGCGGAAGTGCCGTTCTTCAGTATCAGTGGGTCGGATTTTGTGGAAATGTTCGTGGGTGTCGGCGCGTCCCGTGTCCGTGACATGTTTGAGCAGGGCAAGAAGAGTGCTCCCTGTCTGATCTTTATCGATGAAATCGATGCCGTTGGCCGCAGCCGTTTTACGGGCATTGGCGGCGGACACGACGAGCGGGAACAGACGCTCAACGCCCTCCTGGTTGAAATGGACGGGTTTGAAACGCAGGAAGGTGTGATTATCATTGCGGCAACGAATCGTCCGGATGTATTGGATCAGGCGCTGCTGCGTCCCGGGCGTTTTGACCGGCAGATCATGATAGATCTTCCCACCATTGATGGCCGTGAAGCCATCTTGAAAATGCATGCCCGGGCAATCTGTCTGGCTCCCGATGCAGACCTTAAACGGCTGGCGCGCGGAACCCCGGGTTTTTCGGGTGCTGATCTTGAGAATCTGCTGAACGAAGCAGCGCTTCTTTCGGCCCGGCACAACAAGGAAGCCGTGGATATGATGGAGCTTGAAGAGGCCCGGGACAAGGTCCGGTGGGGGAGAGAACGCCGTAGCCGGGTGTTGGATGAACGGGAGAAGCGCGTGACCGCCTATCATGAGACGGGGCACGCCATCGTCATGTGTACGGTGGTGGAGAGTGAACCCCTGCATAAGATCACGATTATTCCGCGTGGTGTAGCGTATCTGGGCGCCACCATGCAACTGCCGACGAAGGATCGTCACATTGAAGGCCGGCAGAAATTACTGGGGATACTTGCCGGCTTGATGGGGGGACGGGTCTCCGAGGAACTGGTGTTGGGTGAAATCACGACCGGCGCCGCTTCGGACCTGAAGGAGGCCACACGACTGGCGCGCATGATGGTATGTAACTGGGGCATGAGCGAGACGATGGGCCCCCAGACGTTCGGTGAGAACCAGGAATTGATGTTCCTCGGGCGTGAGGTTTCGCGGGCGCAGGATTTCAGTGAGGAAACGGCCCGGAAGATTGATGCTGAAGTCAGCCGGTTGTTGCGTGAAGCCTATGATTATGCCCGGAATATATTGATTGAGAAGCGGGACAAGTTGGAAACCATAACGAGCCTGCTGTTGGAAAAAGAAACACTTGATGGGCGGGACGTTGAAGACTTGCTCCGTGAGGGACGGGTGTTGACGCCGGAGGAACGATTGGCACGTGAGCCTGCCGTTCCGCCGCCGGTTGTTCCGCCAGCCCTGGATCCGGTTCCGGAGCCGGCGTGAAGTGTGAGGGGTCAGTGCCCGGTATCTGGAAATGCAGGGATAGGCGGATAGATTTGGGCACCCGTCCACGGGTGATGGGAATACTGAATGTAACGCCGGACTCGTTTTCGGATGGTGGCCGGCATGACCAGATCGAGTCTGCGGTTGCCTTCGGGTTGGGGATGGTGGCCGATGGCGCCGATGTTCTGGATGTTGGAGGAGAATCGACACGGCCAGGCTCGCTGCCGGTTCCGGTTGCTGTTGAAAAGGAACGGGTGATTCCGGTGATCCGGGAGCTTGCCCGGCAGGTTGATGTTCCGATTTCGGTCGATACTACCAAGGCGGAGGTGGCGTCCGCTGCGATTGCGGTTGGTGCGGTGATTGTGAATGATATTTCATCGTTGACGATGGATCCCGGCATGATGTCGGTGGTTCGTGAATCGGGTGCCGGGGTAGTCCTGATGCATATGAAAGGCATGCCGAGGATCATGCAGGATGCACCGGTATATGATCAGGTTGTTGATGATGTGGCGCGGTATTTGGATGCCCGGGTGAAGGATTCGATCCGTGCCGGTATTGATGCGGATTGCCTGGTTGTGGATCCGGGTATTGGATTTGGAAAGACCGTGAAACACAATTTGGAGCTGTTGGGCAGCCTGCGTGTTCTGGGTGAACGGACGGGACGGCCCGTATTGGTAGGACTTTCACGGAAACGGTTTATCGGTGTGGTCACCGGGATGGAGGTGGATCAGCGTCTGGCTGGTAGTCTGGCCGGCTTGATCTACAGTCTGTTCCAGGGAGTTCGGGTGTTCCGGGTTCATGATGTCCCGGAATCGCGGCAGGCTTTGGCCCTGATAGAGGCCATTCAAGGATGCAGCGCATGATTGGTTGGGACGCCATACTCTCTTTTGGATTCGGCGGGCTGTTCCAGATGCTGGTCCTGATGGTCATGTTTTATTACATCCTTCTGTTTTTCCGGGGGACACGGGGAGTTCATATCCTTATCGGTTTGGCGTTGCTGACGATTTTTCTCAATATTTCGACCCATTTTTTCCATTTAACCGAACTCAATTGGTTGTTTCGCCGCTTAATGCTTGGCTTGTCGTTGGCTATTCTGGTTATTTTTCAGCCAGAGATTCGCCGTGCGCTGGCGGAGTTGGGGCGACAGCCGGCTTTTTCCGGTTCCGCGGAGGATCGCAGTACGGTCAACAGTGTGGTGGAAGCCATACTGATGTTGGCGGAACATCGGATCGGGGCGTTGATTGCCGTTGAACGTGAAATCGGGATGCGGGCGGTGCAGGAAACCGGTGTGAAGCTGGACGCCCGTGTGGTCCCGGAATTGCTGGCGTCCATTTTTTTTCCGCATACACCGTTGCATGATGGTGGGGTGATCATTCGCGGTAACCGTATTCTGGCCGCCGGTTGTGTGTTCCCGTTGTCCCAGCAGACGGAATTGCATAAGCAATTGGGGACCCGGCACCGGGCGGCGATCGGCATGAGTGAGGAGTCGGATGCGGTTCTGATCGTCGTTTCCGAGGAAACCGGTACGATTTCAGTGTGCTATCGCGGACGGTTGAGCCGGGGGATGGATGAGGCGCGTTTGCGACGATTCCTGTCCGCCTTGCTGCTCAAGGGGCGTTCCGGCATGAGTGCCTGGCGCAGGGCGCGGGAACAATTGGATCTGACGCCTGAAGGTATTGCAAAATCCGAACAACTGGCGGGAAGCGAGCAATCCGGTGGAGGGTAGCCTGAAACAGTTTTTCGTAGATCTGGTGGTCAACAATTGGCGGCTCAAGGTGCTGGCCTTCGTGTTGGCTGCCATGAGCTTTTATGCCATTCAGAACGTGACGAGCCTCGAGGAGAGTCATGAGGTGCCGGTCCTGGTCGAGATCGAGAAGGGCGGCGCTGTCCTGGAGCAGGATCCGCGTGTTGTGGATGTTACCTTCAGGGGTTCCAAGGAGGATCTGGCTGAAATCGAGCAATCCCGGCTTAAGGTTGTGGTCCGACTTAAATCAACACCTTCAACGGGACGTCAACGTGTTGCCGTCGAGTTTGATTCGGTCGAGGGGCGCGTTGGTTTGGTACAAGTAGTGAAAATAAAACCGTCGTTTATTGATGTGACCTTTGACCGGGAAATCGAGAAGGATGTTCAGGTGGCTCGCCCGCGCATCATGGGCAAGCCCCTGCTTGGACGGGTCGAGGTCGAGTATGAACCCCAAAGTGTCCGTGTAAGGGGACCGGAACGCCGGTTGCAGGACAAGGATGTGTTTGAGACGGAACCAGTAGATGTCGAAGGACGTGCCGAGTCGTTTGTCAAACAGGTGCGGGTGTTGCCGGCGCGGGATCTGTTGATAACTGAATTGAATCCCACCCATGTAACGGTCCATGTTAACCTGGTAACGGATTCGAAGATCCGCGAACTCACCAATGTGCTGGTGCGAACGGTGTTTGCTCCCGGAGAAGTCCGTGACGTATCGCTGGATCCGCCGGTTGTCAAGGTTCTGGTAACCGGAAGGCCGGAGATTCTGCAATACATGGTGGATGGTGCCCTCAGTGTCTTTGTCGATTGTGTGGGACTCGAATCGGCAGGTGTTTACGAGTTGCCGGTGAGTGTCCATTTGCCGCCGGGACTGGATGTGGCCTGTACGGTGGTCCCGGAGACGGTCAAGGTGATTGTGCGGGAGGCGCGACGATAACATGGCTGATACCGAACGAACGCCGTTGAATGGGTTGCGTTGTTTTTGGGGCATTGTCTTGCTGGGGTTGTGCCTGTTTATGGCGTTGAGCCTTTTTTCCTACCGATTCCAGGATGTTTCGCTGCTTCAGTCTCCACCGAACAGTCCGCCGAATAACCTGATCGGCCCGTTAGGTGCCTGGATGGGTTTTGTTGTTTTCATGTTGTTTGGAGTGGGTGGATACCTGGTTCCCTTGTGGTGTTTTCTGATCGGTGTATTACTGCTGCTCAATCGGGAGGCGATTATCGGATATCGCCTGGTCTGGTCGGTCGTCCTGCTGGTGACGAGTGTGGCCTTTATGGAGCTTGTGGATGGCTTGGAGCCGGCCTGTCGGGAGTTGAACATACTGCATCCCGGCGGCTTGTACGGGTGGGTGTTGGTCCAGGGTGTTTTCATCCGCTGGCTAAGCCCGGTCGGAACCGGCATTGTCATGGGGACGCTGTGGATGGCATCTCTTATCATGGTTCTTGGAGTGGGGAACCTGGTGCGTTTCCATTATTTGGTGCGGGATGGATTCCGGGCTTTGCAGGAGCGGATACGGATTTCGCGGCTCGAGCGGCAGGGGCGTCGGGAACAGATCGAGCAGGAGTCCCGTGAGTTGGAGCGTCAACGACGCCGACTGGAACGCACGATCCGGCGTCAGGATGTACCGGAATCTGTCCCTTCGGCAGCAGGTAAGGGCAAATATGTGCCCGGCGAAGTGCCGCCATCCCGTCCCGGCACAGGGACCCGTTCTGGAGATCAGCCGGCAACCCCCAGTCGGACGGAACCCGAAGTTCCCCGCCCCGTCGCCACCCCACCCGTCCCCCGGAAGCGACCGGAGCCGGAGCCTGTCCCGGTGCCTGTCTCCCGCCCGGATGCAACAACCGTTCCAGCTGTTGCCTTGGGTACTGAGACCGCTGGACACGATGGCGTGCCGCAGCCGCTGGTGTTGCCCCCCCTGTCGTTGTTGAAGGAGCTGGCGGTGTCGGGTGATGATGGTATCAGCGCGGATACCGGGACAACGGGACGGATTCTGGTGGAGACGTTAAGTGAGTTTGGTATTGAGTCGGAAGTGACGAATGTTGAGCAGGGGCCCACGGTGACGCGGTATGAATTGACGCCCGCCCCGGGTGTGCGGGTGGAGCGAATCAGCGGTTTGAGCAACAATCTGGCGCTGGCGTTGAAGGCGACCAGTGTGCGCGTGCAGGCCCCGGTTCCCGGCAAAGGTGTGGTTGGGATCGAGGTTCCGAACGCACTGGCCAGGAAAGTGTACCTGCGGGAAATCCTGGAGAGTGAGCGATGGCAGTCCGGAAAGGTTAAAGTGCCCTTGGCGCTCGGTAAGGATGTGGGGGGAGCCGATCTGGTTGCCGATTTGGCAGACATGCCGCATTTGCTGGTGGCCGGGTCGACGGGCTCCGGAAAAACCGTATGCATCAATTCCATTTTGGCAGGCATGTTGATGGCTCGCACACCGGATCAGCTCCGTTTGTTGCTGGTGGACCCTAAGATTGTGGAATTCTCCGTTTACAATGAATTACCGCACTTGGTGATTCCCGTGGTGACCGATCCCAAGAAAGTGGCCCTGGCCTTGCGTTGGGCGATCAATGAAATGGAACGCCGGTACAAATTGTTTGCCCGTGTGGGGGTGCGCAACATCGAGAGTTACAATCATCGGGAAGTGGCGGTTCAAACCAGTCTATTTAACGACAACGAGGAGGGTGGTGACACGCCGGCAGCTTCAGAGAAAGCACCGCCCCAGACGGTCCCGTATATCGTCATCGTGATCGATGAGTTGGCGGATCTGATGTTGGCCGATCAGGCTGAAATCGAGAACTGCATCGCCCGACTGGCCCAATTGTCCCGGGCGGTTGGTATTCACATGATTTTGTCCACACAACGCCCTTCTGTGAACGTTATCACCGGAACCATCAAGGCGAATTTCCCCGCCCGGATAGCCTTCCAGGTTGCCCAGAAAGTTGACAGCCGCACCATCCTGGACACTGCCGGGGCGGATAAATTGCTGGGGCGGGGTGATATGTTGTTCCTCCCCCCCGGGAGCAGCAAGCTGGTACGGGCTCAGGGGGCCATGACCACGGACGAGGATATCCGGGCTATTGTAAACTACATCAAGGCCCAGGCCACACCGTCCTATGAGCTTGAAATCAAGGAAAAAATTGAACGGCCTGCTTCCGGGGTGGACGATGGAGAGGATGATGATGTGTTGGCCCAAGCCATCGAGATCATCCGGGAGACGCGCCGGGCCTCCACATCCTCGCTCCAGCGACGTTTGCGTATCGGGTATACCCGTGCAGCACGGGTCATGGATATCCTTGAAGAGCGCGGTATAATCGGACCGCCGCGCGGTTCCGATCCGAGGGAAATCCTGATTGATCTGGACGGGGATATCCCGGACAATAATGGTAACAGTGAGCCCGAGGTGCAGAATGAAGCTGGGTGAAGAACTTCGGAAAGCACGTCTTGACAGAAAGCTGACGCCTTCACAAGTGGCCGCCGCCACCCGTATGAAGGTTCAGGTTGTGGAATCCCTTGAGCGGGAGGATTTCAGCAGTATAGCAGCCCCGATTTACAGCAAGGGGTTTATCAAGTTGTATGCCGAATATGTTGGGATTGATCCTCGCCCCTTGATCGACGATTTCGTCAATCGGTTTGTTAACCCGCACGTGCCGGAACCCCAGGTGGTCATGGAGGCGGAGCCGGTTGCAGGGCAGGTGGTTTCACCGGAATTGCCTGAAGCCGGGAAACCGGTGGTCGAGACGGAGGTTGACCTGTTCTCGCATGCCGCGAGGCGTTCAGTAAAGGATTCTGTACCGGTGGATGTGCTCAGCCCGGAGCCGGTTGAGCCGCCCTTGTTCCCTCCGGAAGTCAGTAGTCGTCAAATTGCCGCCGGCTCGCCGGGACCTTCATTCCTTGAGACGATACGAGCTGGTCTGATGCGGGTCGGGGAAGCCATCTCGGGATGGGGAACCAATGCCTGGCGTCTGTTGATCAGCCGATGCCGGGATCGGGCAGACCGTTACCAGGAGTGGGTGCGTGAGTTCCTCGGCCGTTTCCAGGTGCAGCCTGAGCCGGCGGTGTCCGCTTCGTTAATGGATGCCGATGTGAGGCGTCCGGTCCGGCGTGATACCCGGTGGGTGGTCCGGACCTCGATTGGAGTTGGTGTGGTGCTGGTAGTTGCGATCCTGGGGTCGTTAATGCTCCGGCATTTGCGCCGTGCAACAGCGAATGAGAACCAGGAGCATGCGGTTGCTGTTGAAGTGTTCCGTCCGGTTGTATTGCCGCCTGAGCCTTACCTTGACTGATTGTCCAGCACATATCGGTCCTGCACGGGCTTTTTCGCCGATCCTGAAGGTTGGTTTTGTCAGCCTTGGATGTGCCAAGAATATGGTGGATACGCAGGTGATGGCCGGGGTTATTCTGGCGGAAGGATGCCAGATGGCCCCGTCGCCTGACCAGGCAGACGTGGTGGTGGTTAACACCTGTGCCTTTGTCGAGGATGCGCGTGTCGAGTCGTTGGATGCCATCCGTTCCGCATGTGCGTGGAAGCAAAAGGGCGTTTGCAGGGCGGTGGTTGTGACCGGATGCATGCCCCAGCGTTATAGGGACCGTTATCAGGCCATGTTGCCGGCGGTGGATGCGTGGCTTGGAGTAGATGCCCTGGACCGTATTGGCCAGGTGGTTCGCAGGGTTGCGGCGGGTGAACGGGGTGTTCTTGAGGTTGTCGATGAGCCGGTCCGGTTGTTTGATCCACCCCGGCTACCTGGTGTCGTGTTATCGCGTGGGGCGTATGCCTATCTGAAAGTGGCTGAAGGTTGCGATCATCGCTGTGCCTTTTGTGCAATCCCTGGAATCCGTGGCCGGTACCGATCGCGTTCCTTGGACAGCATTGTCCTGGAGGCGCAGCATCTTCTGCAATCGGGTTTTCGTGAGATCAACCTGGTTTCGCAGGACACTTTATCGTATGGCCGGGATCGCGGGGATAAAGCCGGCATGATACGGTTGATTCAGGAGTTGGGGAAATTGCCTGGAAACTTCTGGATCCGGATCCTGTATGGATATCCAAGCCGGGCCACTCCGGACTTGTTGCGGGTGATGGCCGATGTCCCGGCGGTATGCCGATATCTGGATTTGCCGATTCAGCACCGGGATCCGGTGATATTGAAGGCGATGCACCGTGCGGAGACCGTGGATTCCCTGGATGATCTGGTTCCCCGTTTGCGTACGGCCTTGCCTGGTGTGGTGATCCGGACAACATGTTTGGTCGGTTTTCCCGGTGAAACCGAGGCTGCTTTCGATAACCTGTTGCGATACATTCGGGAATCCGGATTCGATCATATGGGGGTGTTTGTCTATTCGCCTGAAACAGGAACGCCAGCGCATGATCTTTCCGACCCGGTGCCGCCTGCCCTTGCCGAGGAAAGGAAAATCCAGTTGTTGGAGACTCAATCGACATGGATCCGTAAACGTTTCAGGGATCTGGTTGGGCGGGAGGATGATGTCCTGGTGGAGCATATCGAGGGGAAAGGGTCTTCCAGAAAGGCACGATGCCGCTCACGCGGACAGGCGCCCGATGTGGATGGCTCGATCCGGGTCATGTCGGTTCCGGCGTCCTGGGCGACCGGGCAGTTTGTTCGGATCCGATACACGGGGGCGCGGGCGGGTGAATTGATGGCAAAACCGGTATAACGTTGGCAGGGATGGTGCCGATCGGGTAGTATCGGCCCGGTTTAAATGTAATCGGAGCATGTGGATACATGGCGCAAGATTGGGACATAAAACCGCGTGGACATGGATGTGCGCGTTGTGAGGCAACGTTTGCTGACCGGCAGGCCTACTGGTCGTTACTGACACAGGGTGATGAAGGGTACATACGCGGGGATTATTGTGAATCGTGTTGGCCGGAAATGCGTGGACAAAAGCCGGTGAGTTCATGGCGTGGTGTTTTTCGTATGCCGCCACCAAAGGAAGAGCCGCCGCTACGCAAGGAAACTGCTGAGACCCTCTTGCGGCGATTGATGGAAGTGGACGATTCGTCCCGGCAGAATGTCATCTTTATTCTGGCTGTCATGCTGGAACGTAATAAGTTGTTTATTGAGAGGGACATACAAAAACGTGACGATGGGGTATGGATCCGGGTTTATGAACATCGGAAAACTGGAGAAACGTTTCTGGTTCCGGATCCCCGTTTGAGGCTGGATGAATTGGAGAACGTCCAAGAGGAAGTGGTGGTTCTCCTGGGTGGACAACCCCGGAAGGGCAAACTACCGGCAGACACGGGCTCGTCGCCGGATCTTAACCCTTTTGCCGCTGAATTGGATGCGGCAGACGTTGAGGATTCCTGTGTTGATCGAAAGACCGAGCATAATGCGTCCGATGAAGATGATGCGGATGAGTCGGACGATGACGAGGTATTTGATGACGATGACGAAGATGACGACGATGAAGACGAAGAAGAAGACGACGACGAAGACGATGATGACGCTGATGACCGGGGGTGAGCGGAGAATTGCCTGATGCTGGACCTCAAGATCCAGGGTGGAGACCTGTTGGATGGCCGCGGGAGGCCGGCGGTTCGATTGGATGTTGGAATAGAGTCAGACCGAATAGCCCAGATTGGCGATCTGTCAAGTGTGCCGGCACGGCGCGTTCTGAATGCCAACCAGTGTGTGGTTTGTCCTGGATTTATCGATGTTCATTCTCATTCGGATGCCTATCTGTTAATTGAACCGACTGCCTCCAGCAAGTTGTTTCAGGGGGTAACGACCGAGGTGATTGGAAACTGCGGGGCATCGGCGGCCCCTCGACTGGGTCAGGCGCGTTTGCCGTCGGATTGGGAAGATAAGCGGTATCCGGCTGAATGGACTACGGTGGGTGACTATCGTGCCGTGCTTGATTCGGTTGGTCCTGCCGTCAATGTGGTGCTGCTAGTCGGGCATAACACCCTTCGGGCCGGTGTTGCGGGATATGTGGATCGACCGTTGCAGCCGGATGAACAACGGCTGTTGGTGGCACGCCTGGAACAGGCCATGGATGAAGGCGCCCATGGGTTGAGCTCCGGGTTGCTTTATGCGCCCGGGTTGTTCGCTCCGGAGTCCGAGGTGTGCAATTTGGTTGCAGCCGTAGCACGGCGGGGGGGACTGTATACCACCCACTTGCGGAGTGAGGGGGGGCACCTTCTGGCCGCTCTTGATGAGGCATTACGGGTGGCTGCTGAAACCGGGGTACGATTGGAGATTTCGCATCTCAAGACATCCGGCCGTTCCAACTGGCATTTGCTGGATGCCGCACTTGAACGTATTGAATGCGCCCGTTCATCCGGGCTTGCCGTGGCGGCTGACCGGTATCCCTATACGGCGGCTTGTACCGATCTGGATGTCGTATTCCCGGACTGGGCGGCCGCGGGGGGACGAGCGGTGGTTTTGGCTCGACTTCGGGATGGTGAGCAACGCCAGCGAATCCGTGATTCCCTGATTGCCGAACGGCCTGCTGCATACTGGCAGGATGTGATGGTGGGATCGACAGGGGTTACCGGGAATCGGGGAATTCGCGGCCGATGGATTCCTGATATTGCCGCTGAATGGGGGGTGGAACCGGTGGATGCCGTTCTTCGCCTGTTGGACGCCGATGCGCTCGGGACCACGGCCTTCTTCTTCGGGATGAGTGAACCGAACCTGCACCGTATACTGGCCCAACCGTGGGTCATGCTGGGCTCCGACGCCTCATTGCGGGCTCCTTCCGGCATCCTTTCCCATGATCATCCCCATCCGCGGGCCTATGGGGCCTTTGCGCGGTTTCTACGCATGTCGTTGGATGGATCGACCGTGCCCCTTCCGGAAGCGATCCGCAAGATGACGGCGTTGCCAGCCGGGCAGTTTGGGTTGACTCGACGCGGGATATTGGAGATCAATCATGCCGCTGATGTGGTGGTTTTTGACCCACTGCGGATACGGGATGTTGCAACCTACGATGACCCCCACCGTCTGGCCGAGGGCGTGGTGCATGTCGTGGTCAACGGGATTCCTGCCATCGTGGAGGGACGTCTGGACGGGCGGAGAAACGGGCGGATCCTGTGAATTTCAAGAAGGGAAGAAGATGAATATACTGGTGACTGGTGGTGCCGGATATATCGGGAGTCATGCCTGTCTGGAGTTTTTAACAGCAGGACATGCGGTGACCGTGGTCGACAATCTGTCGAACAGCAAGCGGGAGTCCATTCGCCGTGTCCGTCGCCTGGCCCGCCGCCCGTTGGTTTTCCGACGCGTTGATCTGCTGGATACACGTCGATTGGAAAAAGTATTTCGCACCGATGGGCCCTTTGATGTGGTGGTTCATTTTGCAGGCCTGAAAGCGGTCGGGGAATCCGTCTCGGTCCCCCTGAAATATTACCATAACAACATCACGGGGACCCTGGTATTGTGCGAGGTAATGGCGGCGCACGGGGTTAAACGAATGGTGTTCAGCTCGTCGGCAACGGTTTATGGGCAACCCCGGCAGATGCCCATCACCGAGGACTTCCCATTGTCCGCCACCAATCCGTATGGTCGGACCAAATTGATGATTGAGGAGATGCTTCGCGATTTGCAGGTTTCCGATTCTGCCTGGCGTATTGCGCTCTTGCGTTATTTTAATCCGGTAGGAGCCCATGTCAGCGGAAGCATTGGCGAGGATCCCCATGGCGCACCGAACAATCTGCTGCCCTATATAACCCAGGTGGCTATCGGAAAACGGCCGGAATTGTCGGTGTTCGGTGCTGATTATCCAACGCGTGACGGGACCGGTGTCCGTGATTACATCCATGTGGTGGACCTTGCGGCCGGTCATGTTAGAGCCGTTGAATGGCTGGATCGGCATGCGGGTTTGTCGGTGTATAATCTCGGGACCGGACGTGGATACAGCGTGCTTGAAATCGTGCAGGCTTTTGAACGGGTGTCGGGCCGTCCGATTCCCTACCGGATTGTGGCTCGCCGTCCGGGTGATGTGGCGGAATGTTATGCCGATCCATCCCGTGCCAATTGCGCGTTGAACTGGAAGGCGGAATACGACATTGACCGGATGTGTGCGGATGCCTGGCGATGGCAGTCCATGAACCCGGATGGTTATCCCGACTGATTCAGGAGGATAGCTGCAATGCGTGATGAACTGAAGGTGGGGGCCTATGCGTTTGTCGGGTCAGCGGATCCGGACCGGAATCTAGCGGCCATGGTTCGGGGCCTGCAACAGGCGGTACGGAATAATGTCCGGTTGGTCTTGTTTCCGGAATGTGCGCTGACCGGACATGCTCCGACCGATTTTACGGATCCACGCCAGCTGGGTGAGGCGCGGATTGCTGCCGTAACCAAGGCGTTCTGCCGGTGCGTGCGGGATGCCGGTTGCTGGGCGGTAACAGGTACGACCACCCGGGTTGCTTCCCATACCTTTAATTCGCTTATTCTGGTTGGGCCGGATGGACGGGTGCGGGGGCGTTACCACAAGCGGATATTGTTTGCAACGGAAGCGGGCCGGTATGATCCCGGAACCGGTGACCGGTTGTTTCTGGTGGATGGGTGGCGGTTGTTGCCGAGGATCTGTTATGAATTCCGATTTCCCGAATTGTTCCGGCCGATATTATCCCGGCATGCGGATGCGGTCTTGATAGCATTCAGCATGGTTGGACGTGACGCCGCCAAACTGGCCGTCGCCACAGCCATACTTCAGGCACGGGCCTCTGAAAATAGTGTTTACATCCTTACGGCCAACAATTTGCATGGCATGCAGAATGCTCCAACGGCATTCATCGATCCGGATGGTCATGTGGTGGCGCGAGCTTCCAGCCAACGTGAGGGTCTGGTTTCAGGGGTCATTAAACGGGCTCGTAGTGAATTGAGCAGCCAGATCATCAAGTCCGTGCAGCGGTATATGCGCGGCCGTCGTCAAGGTGAACCGCGGATTCGGATCCGAAGTTCCAGACCGGGAACCGCCACATCAGGATCTGTGAAGTTGACAGTTTGTAAAGGGTGATGTAGGGTTTTGCCCGCCTCGAGCACGGGGATTGCCGGGGTGGGCGATTTCTGGTGAACCGGCTTCATCCCCGAATTTGAATTGTCGATTGATCGTTGTTGAATCCATGAGGGGTCCCATGAGCGGCAACTTAGCCTACGTTTTAATCAACCCGTATACCATAGCCAAGTCGCGAACCGGAGGTGTTATTGCCCGGTACATCGGTCGCACGGAATTGAATCTGGTTGCTGCCCGGATGTTCGGCCCCAGTCTGGATCTGGTGAAGGAATATGCCGATGCCATCCGGAATGCGGAACCCGACAACCGTGAGAAAGATGGCATAATTGCCCATTATGTGGAGACCCATTATGCGCCGGATGCGGCAACGGGAAGACCCCGGCGGGTAATGATGCTTTTGTTCGAAGGTGAGAATGCGGTGGAGAAGGTTTGGAATGTTACGGGGCCGGCCTTCATGCAGTCGGGCAGTGGAGGGACCATTCGGGATACGTACGGGGATTATGTCCAGGATGCCCGGGGGGCGGTTACCTATTTTGAGCCGGCTGTCCTGGTGGCGCCAAACTCCAGACGGGCGGAGGTCGTGCTGAAGTTGTGGGCGCGATACTCGGAACGTGATGGTGGAATCATCCAGTCCGGGGTAGACGTTCCGCAAGGTGCGAATTGTGAAAAGACCCTGGTTTTGCTGAAACCAGACAATTTCCGTATTCCCAGTGCCCGGGCCGGTAATATCATTGATATCCTCTCGATGTCCAACTTGCGGATCGTGGGGATCAAGAAGTTCAGGATGACCGTCGCCCAGGCCGAGAAGTTTTATGGGCCGGTGCAGGAGTCCCTGCGGAAACGTTTTCTCGGAGGAAGTGGCGCCAAGCGTATTGCTTCTGCGCTTGGGAAGGACTTCGGTTTTGAGGTCCCGGAAGAATCCGTACAGGGGTTGTGTGAACCGTTGGCGCCCCTGTTTGCGCGTCAGCAATTTGACTCGATTGTGAAATTCATGACCGGCTATGTCCCGTCGGAATGCGTCGCATCCGAGAAAACCTGGCTTGGCCGTGAAGAATGCCTGGCGTTGGTTTATGAAGGGGTCGGTGCGGTGCGCAAGATACGCGATATTCTAGGACCAACGGATCCGACCCAGGCAAAACCGGGATCGGTACGACGGGAATTCGGCAGCAATATCATGGTCAATGCGGCACACGCATCGGATTCCAGTGAGAACGCCCGTCGGGAGATGGATATTGTGGATGTCATGTCGGACAGCATCCGTCCGCTTGTTGAGAAGCATCATGAAGGTGTCATGGCAAAAGTAAGGCATGTGGCGACGGGTTTGCCCGGTGCCGGACGCCGGTTTATGCAGTTTATGAGAGACCAATGGAAACCACATACACGATCAATGAACGGGTAGCAGCCATCCAGCCGTCGTTAACCCTGGCCATTACGAGCCGGGCCAAAGAAATGGCGGCAACCGGGTGTAAGGTGTGCAGTTTCGCTGCTGGTGAACCTGATTTTGATACACCGGAGCCCATCCGTAATGCGGCGGTTCAGGCATTGGCCCGCGGTGAAACACGCTATACGCCAGAGTCAGGGCTGTTAACCCTCCGGCAGGCTGTTTGTGCCAAGCTTATGCGTGAAAACGGGTTGTCATACGAGCCTGACCAGGTTGTAATCAGCAATGGAGCCAAGCATTCGCTATCGCTTCTGTTCACGATGTTGTGCAGGCCGGGCGATGAGGTCATCATCCCGGGTCCTTTCTGGTTGAGTTATCCGGAAATGGTCAATGTGGCCGGAGGGAAGCCCGTACCGGTCGTGTGTGCCGAATCGTCCGGGTTCAAGCTGTCGCCGGAAAAATTGGAATCGGTGATAACCCCTCGGTCAAAGGTCCTGATCCTCAACAGCCCCTGTAATCCAACCGGGATTGTATATGATGAGTCCGAACTGCGTGCGCTGGTCGAGGTTGCCGTTCGTCACGGCCTGCTGATCGTTTCGGACGAGATTTATGAGAAGATGGTGTATGATGGGGTACGGCATGTAAGCCCGGCGTCCTTTTCGCCGGAAACGTATGCACACACGGTGACGGTCAATGGATTCAGCAAGGCTTTTGCGATGACCGGTTGGCGTCTGGGGTATCTGGCAGCCCCCCGACCACTGGCCAAGGCGGCAGGCGCCCTGCAAAGCCACCTGGCGTCGGCACCCAACACCTTTGCCCAGCATGGCGCCGTCCAGGCGCTGCAGGGAGGGGATGAGGCGGCCCGGCACATGGTGTCGGCCTTCGAGAAACGAAGGAACACCTTGTTGGAGCGATTGAACGGGATAGCGGGAATCACCTGTGTGAGACCGTCAGGTGCTTTTTACGCGTTTCCGAATATCCGGCAGTTCAAGCTGGATTCCATCACGTTCTGCCAACGCCTGCTCGAGGAAAAGGCGGTTGCGGCGATTCCGGGAAAAGTTTTTGGTTCGGATGATAATATCCGGCTTTCCTATGCGTGCAGCCTGGAAATTATCCAGGAAGGCATGGACCGGTTGGGCCGGTTTGTCGCTTCATTGTAAAGGAGCCCCGATCCCGTGAATATCGAATGGTTGGCGGTTGCTCCACTGGCCATGATGGATGGTGGTGCCTGGTATGCCTTTCAGACGTCGAGTATGGCAGGCAAACTGATCGTCATTATTCTTTTTATCGGTTCAATTTTCACCTGGTCGGTCATGATTACCAAGTATCGGACGATGTTGAAGGCCGTGGAGCAAACCCGACGTTTCCTGGTGGCGTATCGCAAGGAGGGGCATCCGGCATCCCTGTTTCTCAAGCGGCAACGGCATGAGGCCAGTCCGCTTTACCCGATTTACGAACGTGCCTGTGCGGCCCTGGGAACGGTTCTCGAGGCGCGTGGCGCTGATCCCGGTGATTTGTTCATGGGGGCCATGTCCGGATCGCAGTTCCAGCTTGGCGAGGTGGCCATCAGCCGGATTCGTAACGTGGCGGAGCGTACGATGGCCGACCAGGCGTTGTTGATGGAAGCCAGCATGGGTTTTCTTGCCACCTCCACGACCGCGGCACCTTTTCTTGGCTTGTTGGGAACCGTGTGGGGCGTTATGGATGCCTTCAGCCAGATGGTGACCAAGGGAACGGCTATGCTGTCTGCGGTTGCTCCCGGTATTGCCGGAGCCCTGTTGACCACGGTGGTGGGCTTGCTGGTTGCCTTACCCTCCTCAATCGGTTATAATATGCTGACGGATCGTATACGTGGTTTGACCGTTGAAATGGATAATTTCTGCCAGGAATTGATTTCGGACCTTGAAAGCCACTACCGGTCGGCGTGATGACCGGCGCGGCGGAATGTAGACGTTTCCATGGGACGACGTACACCCCTTATAGCCTTGCGACAGATCAGCGAGATCAATCTGACCCCGCTCATGGATCTGACGTTCCTGTTGCTGATCACGTTTATCATCACCTTTCCCCTGCTTGAACAGGGGATTCCGGTCAACCTGCCCCAGGAGGCTGCTGCCGATCTGACCCCGGATACGGCGTTGGTGATCACCCTGAATGACAAGGGGCAATTGTTCCTGGCGGATCAAATGATTTCGGAAGCGGATCTCACGGCCAGGATGAATGAGGTCGGTAAGTCCGCAACACCGGTTACCGTCCAGATCCGGGCTGACAAGACGATATCCTATGGCTCGGTTGTGCGGGTGTTGCACATCCTGCATGCCGCCAAGGTTACCAAGATGGCGCTGATAACGCAGGGAGAGTCGTGACAACGGCCGTCATGCCATCTGATTTCGGGCGCACCTTCCGCCATGTTTCAGTAGTCCACCTGCTGTTGATCGTTTCCATAATAACCGGATCCAGCATTCAGGGCCTTTGGATGCGTCGCCAGGCGCCCCTGACGATACCCGTGGCATTCGTGGTGGAAGTGGCGGGCGATGTGATCGCCCCGGCGAACCTGGTGGAAGCTTCGGTTCGAGCGCCCCGCGATCCGGTGGTGAAACCGGTTGCCAAGCCGGTCATTCCAAAACCGACGATCAAGAAACCGGTGACCGCAAAACCCGCCCCGGCACGTGCCGGAACGGTCAAGAAAGCCAGTCATTCCATGACCGAAGCGGAGGTTCGCAAACTCCTGATGGCGGGTGCGACGGCCGGTACGTTTACCTCCATACCTGACGAGGATACCCAGGGTAAGGAACAAATCCGAAAGATTCTCTATGGCGCCTGGGTGGAGCCGTCGGCGGAGTCGGCGGGTATGTCGGGAGCCTGGATCGAGATCCAGCTGGCGGATGACGGCCGGTTGCTTTCCAGCCGGTTGGTGCGGTCATCGGGCAATGGGACCCTTGACGAATCGGTGTTACAGGCCGTGCGTTCGGTGTCGATCATTCCGGGATTGCCGCGTGGTTTTATTGAACGCAATCGTCGTATGACGGTGGAATTCAAGATTAGCCGGGAATAAAACATGAAGACATGGCAGGTGGTGATTGTGGCGGCTTGCCTTTGCCTGGCCGGGCATGGCAATGCCCAGGATCTGGTGGTGACCAAATCGGGAGCCATCAAGACGACCATCGACTTGAATGCGTTGGGACTTAAGAACGGGACCGACCCGCAATTGTTTCGCGCCACCCTTGCCGGCGATCTGGATCGATCCGGATGGTTTACCGTTGTTTCCGACGGGCGAGCTGGCGCCGTGGCGGTTTTCGGAAATGAAACCGCCGCGGCACCGACATTCTCCGTGCAAGCCGGTGTCCGGAATGCACAATCCGGTCAGGTCTATTTCAACCGGAAGTACCAGGATAACGGGACGGGTGTGCGTCGGTTGGCGCATCAGGTTGCCGATGACATGGTGTTCGCCGTGAAGGGGGTTCGGGGAATTGCTTCGAGCCGGATCGTGATGCTGGGCAAGCAGGGGATATCCAAGGAGTTGCACCTTTGTGACGCTGATGGGGGGGGGCTGGTCCGCTTGACCCGTGATGGTGCGGTTGCGCTTTCACCACGATGGACTCCGGATGGCAAGGGTATCCTTTACACCTCGTTTCACAAGGGGTTCCCGGATGTGTTCCGTCTGGATCTGACCAGCCAGAGCCGGATTCGGGTAGCGGGATATGCCGGGATGAATTCAGGCGCCAGCATGTCCCCGGACGGCAAACAGATTGCGTTGGTTTTGTCCCGTGACGGGAATCCGGAACTCTACCTGCTACGGGTTTCCGACCGGGCCTTGACGCGGCTGACCCGCACGCGGAATGCATCGGAAGCGGGGCCCAGCTGGTCTCCCGATGGACGCCAGATTGCATTTGTTTCGGATATGGCGGGAAAACCTCATGTCTACCTTATAGTGGCCACGGGTGGGGCGCCGAAACGGGTAACGTTTCTTGGCGGGCAGAACGTGGACCCGGACTGGGGACCGGATGGACGCATGGCCTTCAGCAGTTTGAGGGGGGGGCGGTATCAAATCGTTGTCATTGATCCCGCCAGTAGCCGGGAGCAGGTCTTGACGAACGATGGAGCGGATTATGAAGATCCCTCCTGGGCGCCCAATGGCCGGCATTTAATCTGCGCACGTGTGCAATCGTACCGGAGTGAGTTGTATATCCTTGACACCTTGGGCGATCCACCTGTACGGTGCGGCAATTTACAGGGGGAGTGGACCTCTCCCGACTGGTCGGCGCCGTGATGTTTTCGTAATCAGAATATTCCTGGGGGTATAAGCGTGACAAAATTCAGTGCCTTTCGTGTTGTGACCGCTGGCATTTTAATGGCGGGTTTGATCCTGGCGGGTGGGTGCCGCAGCAAACCGGGGCCGGGTGGGGTTCAGCCGGATTTGGTTGATCCGGAGGATATTCCGATGGGTGACCGCGATTTGTTCAGTATGGGGCAGCGCATTACGGATGTGAATTTCGAGACCGTTGCATTCGATTATGATAGTTTCAAAATCAAACCGTCCGAGGTCGGCAAAATCGAGCAGGTGGCGGTTTACATGAGCCAGAACCGCAAGGTGGTATGTGTGCTTGAAGGTCATTGCGATGAGCGGGGCAGCAATGAGTATAATCTCTCGCTGGGTGAGCAGCGAGCCCAGGCGGTACGGGCTCACTTGGTAGGACTCGGAGTGGGTGCTGAGCGTCTTCAGACGCGAAGTTTTGGTGAAGAGAAGCCTTTGGATGCCGGGCATAATGAGACGGCTTGGGCTAAGAACCGGCGGGTGGAGTTTGCCCTTTTTCGTTGATACATGATATCTGGATGCGAGGTAATCTTGGCCGGACCCCTCCAGGTGGTCCGGCCAACTTTTTTCCATGGATGGTGATTCGGATCAGCAATCGATTGCGTGTGAAGGAGCAGCACGGGGTCCCGTGGCTGTTGTCCGGCATCGTTCCGAGCATTGCATCTCACGGACGAATATTGATCCCGACGCCTTGACCGTGTTGTACCGCCTTAAGCAGGCGGGCTTTGATGCTTATCTGGTGGGGGGTGCGGTACGCGATCTGCTGTTGGGTCTGCACCCCAAGGATTTTGATGTGGGGACCAGCGCACATCCCCGCGATATCCGGAACCTGTTCCGGAATTGCTTCCTGGTTGGTCGCCGTTTCCGTCTGGCCCATGTCCGCTTTGGTGACAAGGTCATTGAAACCAGTACGTTCCGGTGCGAGCCGGATGCCGGGTCGATTCAGATGGCGGAAGGTGGCCGACACCGGGATAACACGTTTGGAACACCGGCGGAAGATGCATTGCGGCGTGATTTCACGATTAACGGCCTATTCTACGATATCCGGTCCTTTGATGTGATCGATTACGTCGGAGGCTTGACGGATCTTGAGAAGCGGTTGGTCCGGTGTATCGGGGATCCGGATGTGCGCTTTCCGGAAGATCCGGTTCGCATGATGCGGGCTGTCCGCTTTGCCTCCCGCTTTAAGTTCCAGATTGAACCGGCCACCTATATCGCGATTGAACGGCATGCCGGAGAAATCCGGAAGGCAGCCACGGCCCGCCTGCTTGAGGAGGTGTACCGTCTGTTTGCAGCCCGGTCATCGGAGGGGACTTTCCGTCACTTGCTGCAGTCCGGGTTGATGTCCGTACTGATGCCGGAGTTGGCGGATTTCCTTGAGGACTCGCCGGAACGGCAGGATGCCTGCTGGCGGTTGCTGGGTGCGCTGGACAGCCGTCCCCCGGAGGTGGACCTGGTCTCGCCGGAGGTCCTGCTGGGGGTTTTGTACCATGGGGTGTATACGCAACGTCTCAGGGAGTGTGGTTCGGAGCCTTCGATACATGATTGTACGGAAACGGCAGCCGGTGTTCTTGAGCCGTTTTTCGAACGGTATCAGGCTCCCAAACGGTTGTTCTATTCACTGCTGCACCTTTTGCCGGCCATCCATCACCTGGTGAATGAAACGGATCCGGAACATGCCGGCCGATGGATGAACCAGGAATGGGCACGGGCAGCGGTTGTGTTGATGGATTGTGTTGCACGGGCGGACCACGAAAGGCCGACAGCACCCTTGTCGAAATGGCTCATGGCGTTGGAGTCCCGCCGTGGAGCCCACGATCATCTCCCGGTCCACGGGGCGCATCCCCGTCGTCATGAGCCGGAACAGCGCCGTTCCGGACCGCGCCCTAGAGCGTGACCGTATCACCCGGGGCCGGAACGCGCACATCACCGGCTCCGGATTCCCGTATGGCCCGGGCCAGGGTTTCGGACTGGGTCAATTCGCCATGGATGACGAAAGCCTGCCGGACCGGGCGGCCCATGCCCGTGATGTAATCCATCAATTCCTGGCGGTCGGCATGCGCGCTCAGGGCGTTGATGGTGTGAATGCGGGCTTGAACCTCGTATGATTCCCCGAATATGCGGATCGGGCTTTCGTGCTCAACAATACGCCGGCCCAGTGTGTTGGCGGCCTGGTATCCGACAAACAGGACGATGTTGCGGGCATTGCCAAGCCCATGCTTGAGGTGGTGAAGGATGCGGCCGCCTTCACACATGCCGGATGACGCAATGATGACAGCCGGGCCCTTGCGCTCGTTCAGGCGCATGGAGTCTTCGGTGGATGTTACATACGTCAAGTTGTGGAAATTGAACGGCTGGTGTCCATTCAACAGGAAATCGGATGTCTCGGGATCGAAACATTCAGGATGTTTGCGATAAACTTCCGTTGCCCGTGTGGAAAGGGGGCTATCCACAAAGATGGGGACGGGCGGGGTCCGTCCCTGTTTATACAATTGATTGAGAAAGTATACGATCTCCTGGGTGCGCCCGACGCTGAAGGATGGAATGATCAGTTTTGCGTGTTGGTGGTAAATGTCCTCGATAAAGGACTTGAGCCTTCCCATGACATCCGCAATCGGGGGATGCAGGCGGCTGCCATAGGTGCTCTCGGTTATCAAAACATCCACGTCCTGGACCTGTTCCGGGTCGTTCAGGATGGGCATGTTGTGACGACCGAGGTCTCCCGTAAACAGCAGGCGGATGGTCTTATCCCCGTCGGTACACTGCAGGAGTGTTACCGCGGACCCCAGAAGGTGGCCGGCATCGTGGAAGGTGGCGGTTGTGCCGGGTGCAAGTTCAAAGGGGTTTCCGTAGGGAACGGGTTGTATCATGGAGAGGGTCTGGTCGACATCGGCTTCCGTATAGAGGGGTTCGAATGGGACCTTGTTCTGGGCCTGACGGCGGCGGTTGACATATTCCACGTCTTTTCCCTGCAAATAGGCGGAGTCCCGCAGCATGATGTCACACAAGTCAGCGGTGGCGGGGGTGGTCAGGATGGTGCCGGTGAATCCCCTGCGTACCAGGCTGGGCAGGTTGCCGGAATGATCGATATGGGCATGGGAGATCACCACCCGGTCGATGGATTTCGGGGCGAAGGGAAAGTTCCGGTTGCGCTCGAATGCTTCCTTCCGGTGTCCCTGGAACAACCCGCAGTCCAGCAGAATGCTGGTTCCGTTGATGTCCACACGATGCATGGATCCGGTGGTGGTCTGGGCGGCGCCATGGAATGTCAGTTGAATGGACATGGTTCAGGGTTCCTTTCGTAGCAGTGATCGAATGAATGCGGGTGTTACGAGATGCCGTGGTTGCGGGTTTCCCGCATTGACCAGGACAAGAAAACGGCGTTCGATCGAGCTGGTCAGGGGGCCGGCTTCACCGGCTGATTCCAAGGGGATCTGTGCACCGGCCATGGCGGCATGTCCTCCCGCATGTCCCAGGCGGTTTACCGCCCGTCGCAGCAACCTTCCCGCATGTGCCTGTTCGTCGTCCGTGCGGATGGAAATCAGCAGTTGGTTGCGCCAGACCCCGTGACACATGGTCCAGCGTATGCCCTGTTCGCGGAGGAGCAGATCGGCGACTTCCCCCAGGCTGTCGGGATGCTGTATGATGCCCAGACTGGTGATCGTGCATCGTCCATATTGGCGTGCCTGGCAAAGGCCCTTTACCATGACGCGAAAATAGGAATGGGACAGCGGGGCATGGACTATCCGGCCGAGTTGTCGCAGGTTTGCCAGGGGATAGAGACAGGATAGCGCCCGGATGTCGGCATCGGATGAATCCCGGCCGAAATCACTGGTGTCGGAGCGAATGCCGTAAGCCAGGGCCGTGGCGACCCGCATGGGCGGGCGGATACCTGCGGCTTCCAGGTATTCCCACAACATGGTGGATGTGGCCCCGTATCGGCTGCGGATGTCGTGATAGGGGACCTGTCGTGTCTCGTGCCGGATGGGATGGTGGTCAATGACGATGTCGGCGATACGATCCGGGGGGAGACCGGCATTCCCGGCCCCGGGTTGTGCATCGACCATGGCGATTCGTTCAAAAGGGTTGGCATTAAGATGGTCCAGACGAAGGAGATTCAGCTTCAGGTAACGCAGCAGGGCGAGGTTCTCCACGCGTCCGGGAGCACTGCCGCACGCCACCGATATGCCGGTGACTCCGGACCGGTAAGCGAGCAGTTTAAGCGCCATCGCGCTGGCAATGGCATCCGGATCGGGGAAGTACTGGAGAACAATCAATAGGGAATGGCAATGCTGGAAGTGTTCCGACAAACGGCTTAACCGCAGGCTGGCAGCTTTCTCCACGCGTACTGTCATGACACTTCCATATCATCTTCATGGATCGGCCGCAATCGAAGAACCACGGTGATGAAAAGATCGGATACTTTGCCCCGGCACACGGGCCGGCTCCACCGGGCAAGCAAAAATCCGGAGATGCACCCGTCAGAATATGCGATTGAAAGGATTGTCTGTGAATGCCGGCATGGTAAGGTAGTGCCGGTTTCAGCAGCGAGACCAGGTGCGAGGGGAACGATGCGAATAGTTCTGGATGCCCATATGCATGTATATCCCGGGTATGACCGGACACGGTGGATCACATCCCTGATGCGAAATATGAAGCCGGATTCCGGATGTGTCACCGGCGTGTTGTTTGCTGAGCGGAAGGATTGCCATTTCGTGGCCGGATTGCGGGAGGGTAGGGAATCTCTGCCAGGCTGGACGGTCAGGCAGATCGGATCGGGGTCTGCTCGGACCCTCCGGTTGGAGGCGTCGGATGGGCGTAGCCTGTTTTGTTGGCAGGGCCGGCAACTGGTTACCGAAGAAGGTATCGAGGTGCTTGCCTGGTTGACGGATGTGGATTTGGTGTCCGGGCAAAGCCTCGGGGAAACACTGGAACAGGTGCGACAAGCGGGAGGCATACCGGCGCTGGCCTGGGCTCCAGGCAAATGGTGGGGGCGGCGAGGGGAATGCATACGCCACCTGCTGGAGTCAGTGGATCCTCGATCGCTCATGTTGTGTGATAGCCGGCTGCGCCCGTTCGGGTGGCCGGAACCGGCTCTGATGCGATGGGCGATGGCTCGGGGGTTCAATGTGTTGGCCGGATCAGACCCCTTGCCCCTGGCCGGACAGGAATTGGAATCCGGGGTGTATCGTACATCGTTTGATGGTGTTTTCGATACCGATCAGCCGGGCGAATCGCTTCGGACCCTGTTCATGTCACCGCAAGCCTTTTCGAGGGGCGGAAGACGTTCCGCGTGGTTTCAGGTTATTTCGTGGGTGATTCGGATGCGGTGGGCGAAGGGGACTTGATAGCGCCGGCCGGTGAAGGGAAATGGATGCTCTCCCATAATTTTGCATACTTGATGAACACGCCATGAGCCGTGTTACGGGCAACCACTAACCCGGCAATGCCATCAAGGAATCCCAGTTTCAGGATGTAACAACGCAAGAAGCGCAGGAATGGACGAAACAACAAGTCAATGATGTGGAAATGCTTCTGCTCGGTTTTCCATCCCTCGACCGTGATGTTGGTGAAGCGATTCAGTGTGTTGAGCTGGTCGTTGATGTCCTGGTAGGTGTAATGGTGGAGGGGGTGTTTGAGCCGCTTGACGGGGCCGTCCACCGTGGTCCGGTCATGGGGTTCCTTGCCGCCACATTGTCCCTTGTCTTTGCGGAATAAACGGAGTTTATAGTCGGGATACCAGTCCCCGTGTTTGATCCAGCGTCCAAGGAACCAGACGGTGCGGGGGAATGCATATCCGGCAATGTTCAAGGATCGTCCCGAATCGAATTCGTCGAGAATCTCCTTCTTGAGATTCGGTGATACTTCCTCGTCGGCATCCACGAACAATATCCAGGGATGGGAAGCCAGATCCTTGATCAGGTTCTTCTGACCGATATACCCCAGCCACTTGTGCCGGTAAACACGGGACGTATATTCCCGGCTGATTTCGGCGGTCTGATCCGTGCTGAAACTGTCAACCACCACGATTTCATCCGTCCACCGGACACTTTCCAGGCAGCGCCGGATGTTGTCCGCTTCATTGCCTGCCGTTATACACGCTGAGATTTTTTCCCGCATAGGATGATTCCCGGTGTGAATTCAACAAGGCCGGTATGATGGGATAGAAGCGGCGGGCAAACAAGTGGAATTACGGTTTGCCGTGGGTGTTTAACCAGGTGTGGGTGATCTGTCGGACTTCCTGTTCCCAGTCCAGGCCGTAAAAACTGTGGTTGGCTCCGAGTACGGTGTGCATGTGAAAGGGAATCCCCGCCTGTTTCAACCATGCTGGATACGCCGTGGATGCGAACGGGGTGTCGGGGTCTTGCGATCCGAAAATCAACAGTGCTGGACCGGAAAAGGTGCGGGGAATGTCCTGTAACCATTTCGATTCCCGGGACCGTTCATCTTTGGATGCCTGTTCGGGGCTCCATAAGGCGCGTGATACGCTTTTCATGTGGACCCGACCGCTGAACAATTTGATCCAGGTGGATGGGCGAAGCGCTTTACGGAGGTAGGTATGCAGGATGTTCCGGGTTCGGCGGCTGGCGGAGGAGGTCTCTGCCAGGAATCCCATACGTTCGGGGGACCAGAGAATCAATCCGCGGGTTCCGGGTAGCCGGCTGGCAGCGCCAAGCGCCACCTTGCAACCGGAACAGATGCCCAGCAGTACGGTGGCTGTCCAGCCGTTGGCCTCCAGGTGATGCACCGTGTCCAGCGTGTCCTGGACCATGTATGGAATCCCGGCTCCGGCGGTTGGGCCGTCACTGTCACCCCGTCCCGCAAAGTCGATACGTGCGCAGGGCCACCCGTCCTCCGCCAGTTGCCGGGCCAGATGAACGAACATCCGATGCGGCCCCAGGCGATTGCCGGACCACCCGTGCAGCATCAGGATTCCGGGTCGACGGGACGGCGTGACGGGGTCATGGCGGATTCCGCGAAGCCTTCCTGCCGATGTGCGAGGTATTTCAAAAGGGGTTTCCCGGGCCGTATTCATCGCGGGGCGCCTGGGTTTGCCTGTTGCCGGAACCATTCGACCGTCGGGGTTATCAGCATGGTGAGGTCCACCAGGCCCAGGAGGTTCCAAAATGGAGGGTAGGCAACATACCGGGGGTCTGGTTTCAAACCGGCGTTGATCATTCCTGCGACCAAGGGGGATGGTCCGGTCTTATCCATGGAGGGACGGGAATTCTCGACAACCAGGGTGGGGGTCTGTGCGGGCAAGGTTCGGGGCAGGGTTTCCGGTTTTACGTCCAACAGGTCGTGGTAGAGGCGGGGGGTGAGTGGATAGCCATCCAGGTCGATCGTTTGCCCGGCCTCTAACGCCTGTTGCAGGGCGTTTCTGCCGGTTCGTCCATGCCCGGTGGTCATCATGTTCTGGATCTGTTTGCGACGGAATTCCTCGTCGAGATAGCGTGTCCCGTCGCAGACAGGTTCCCAGAGCGCCAGGCAGGTTAGACCTGGCAGCCGGGATCCGACGGCGCAGGCGATGGTGGCGCCGGTCCGGAGGCCGAGCAAACCGGTGGGGGCGATCCCCGTCAGGGCGGGAAGGCTTTCCCAGATGGCCTGGAGATCAGCCGCCCAGTCGGCGAGGCTGAAATTGGAGAAAGAGCCTTCGCTATCGCCGCAACCGCGGTAATCAAAACGGGTCACGCACCAGCCGGCATCCGACAACGCCCACCCCGTTTCCACCATGGTGCGATGGGCGGCCTTGCGGGCTTCAAAAAAAGGTGCACCGAAAACGACATGACCGACCGGTGTTCCGATCGGCATGCGGGTCGTGCAGAAAACATCCAAGCCGTTGAGTTCGACAAAGCGGGCTTGTTCGCGGGGTGTGTCCACGGGTTGCTTGTCAGCCCGGTGCCTGTTTCTGGCGGACGAAGGCGGCGAGCGATGAGACGGTCTCAAAGTGCTGCACGCTGAAATCGTCATCCCCCAGTTGAATGCCGAAAAGTTCCTCGATTCCAACCACGAGTTCAAGGAGGCTGACGGAATCGACGCCATAGACATCAATCAAGGATGCATCCTCCTGGATGGATTCGGGTGGAATCTTGAGAAACAGCCGTTCAACAATCATGCTTTTCAACCGGTCTTCGATGCGTTCGTTCATGGATGGCCTCCCGTGCTATCCAGTACCGGAAGCGGGGCGATGGTGTCAAGCGCACGCGGTGGAATCTTTTTCCAGTGGGTGGCTGAATCCGGTGGTCCATCTTCCGATTGAAAGCAATGGTTCCACCGATCTTTGAAGCGTAGTCCATGCCGGATGATCAACCGGGTGTTGGGCAGGGTCGGTGTGCCGGCGGTGGTAACACTCTCAAAATGATACAGTTCGGCCGCTGGCGTATACCAGGTGGTTCTTCCCGCAGAACGAACGCGGTAACAGAGGTCAAGGTCCTCATATTCGACGGGATTGAAAACAGGATCGAAACCGCCGGCTGATTCAAAAGCGTCCCGCCGGAAAAGGAAACAAGCGCTGATCAACGCCTGCACCTCACATTCCGCATTCCAGCGGGGTGTATCACGGGCATCACCGCGACCACGGAACTGGACCCGACCTGACCGGCTGATCCCCACGCCCGCACATTGGATGGCATGCGGAGGATAGGGATAAACCAGCTTGGGGCCTGCCGCGGCCGATTCCGGATGCCGGTCCAGGCAGGCGTCCAGTTGCTCCAGCCAATCGCGGGTTCGCACGGTGACATCATTATCGAGGAATGCGAGCCGTGATCCCGTGGCCCGGTTGGCTCCCTGATTGCGGGCCGTGGAACAGCCGGTTGAAGGAGGATTATGCAGGACCTGCAGGCGGATACCTTCCCGTCGGCAAACCGGGATGAAGGATTCCAGCCATTCGCGGGTTCCATCGGTGGAACCGTTATCCACGACAATCAGTTCCCAGTTCCGGATGCGGGTGTTCAGGAGCCCGGTCAGACAGACCTGGGTATAGGCCCGTTTGTTGTGGGTCAGGATGATGAGTGAATGACGAATGGGCCCCATGGGATTATCGTCCGGTGATGGTGTGAACCGCCCGGACCATGTCGGCGGCGGAGGGCATCCATCCGGCTTCCAGGTTGGATGCCGCGGGGATGGGGGTGTCGGGTGCCGTCAGGCGACAAATGGGCGCGTCGAGATAGTCGTGGGCCTGTTCGAAGATGCGGGCGGCAATTTCAGCGCTGACACTGCCGCTTCGACAGGCTTCATCGGCTATGACAAGCCGGCCGGTCCGGCGAACGGATTCAACCATGGTGGCGACATCCATCGGGGCCAAGGTCCGCAGGTCGATCATGTCAATCCGGATTCCTTGTTGGCTCAGGATGGCATGGGCGCGTAACGCTTCCTGCAGCATCCACGACCATGCGACCAGGGTACAGTCATTGCCTGCGGTAACCACCCTGGCTTTTCCATACGGGCAGGGACGGATTTTCGCAACGGGTAGTGTCAGCTCCTCGCGGGTCCCGTACAGCAGTTTATGTTCCAGAAACAGGACCGGATCGTTTCCGCGCAGGGCCGTCTTCAGGAGGCCGATGGCGTCGGTCGGGGTGGAGGGTGCGGCAATCCGGATTCCCGGCACGTGCAGCAACCAGGCGGTCAGGGTTTGCGAATGGGTGGCGCCATAACCCCGGCCGGCGCCGCAGGCGGTGCGGATGACCAGCGGGCAGCGCGCCTGGTCGCCAAACAGGTAACGCGCCTTGGCTGCCAGATTGACCAGGGGATCCATGGCCAGCGTGAGAAAATCCATGAACATGATTTCGACCACGGGACGGAGGCCGGTCATGGCGGCCCCGGTAGCTGCCCCGACGACACTGAGTTCCGAGATGGGGGTGTTGATCACCCGTTCGGGGCCGAACCGGTCGAGCAATCCACGCGTCGCCCCGAATGCGCCGCCGTAGGCGCCGATGTCTTCGCCCATCAGGATGATCCGGCGGTCGCGCCGCATTTCAGCCTCCAGGGTTTCCCGGATGGCTTCGGTGAAGGAGCGGGTTGTCATGTCGGGATCCCCTCGCTTTGCCGGAACGGTTGCGGATCGGGACTGGATCGTGCAAAGCGTACGGCATCCCGGATGATTGTGCGGACCGTGGATTGGATACGCCGTGCTTCCGGACCGGTCAATATTCCCTGTTTGACCAGCCAGGCCTTGAATCGGGGGAGGGGGTCACGGGCTTTCCATTTTTCGGTTTCTCCGGGTGACCGGTAGTTGCATGAATCGCCCCGGGAATGGCCGGAGAGCCGGTAGGTAAGGCACTCCAGCAGGATCGGACCTTGTTTGAGAACGTGTTGACGGGCCTTTTGAACCGCTTCGTATACCGCGATCAGGTCGTTGCCGTCCACCGTTACTCCGGGGATGCCATATCCGGTGGCCCGTGCGACGATGGAACCTCCCGCGATGGTGGCGTTAACCGGGGTGGACATCGCATACTGGTTGTTCTCGCACAGGTAGATGACTGGTAATCGCCAGAGCGCGGCCAGGTTCAGGGATTCGTGAAACATGCCCTGGCTGGCAGCACCGTCGCCGAAAAAACATACCGCGACACCGTTGGCCTTCCGGACCTTGAGGGAGAGGCCGGTTCCTGTTGCGACGGGGAGGCCGGCCCCCGTGATGCCGTTTGATCCCAGAAAGCCCAGGGACCAGTCGGCCATGATTTGACTTCCACCCCGCCCACCGGAATACCCGGTGGCCTTGCCGAACAATTCCGCCATGATCCGTGCCGGGTCCCCGCCGCGCGCGATGAAATGTCCGTGTCCCCGGTGGGTACTGGTTATGTAATCGCAGGAGGCAAGTGCCATGCAGGTGCCAACGGCAATAGCCTCCTGGCCGATGGCAGGATGGGCGGTACCCCGGATGCGTCCCTGTCGGAACAAGGTTTCGACGGCTTCTTCAAAGCGCCGGATCAACAACATTTGCTGGTAGGCGCCCAACCAGTGACGCCGGGACCGTGGAGGTTTCATGAGGCCATCATGGCAGCAAGAGCGGTTGCTTTGTCAACCCGAATTCCAGAAGGTTGTCAGGTCTGGAAGGCATGCTCAACCTTGCGGATGGCTGACAGGATGTCATCAACCTCCCGGTCGGTATATTGTTCGTTTACGTTAATGTTGAAGTGTGTGTCGGTGACCCGGATGGCATTATCCACCTGGAACACCGGTTTTCGTGGCCCCTGGTAGTCCGGAGCTGTCCAGGGGAATCCGCTGGAGCCGAAGGTCTTTTGTTCCCGGAACCATGGCGCTTCACAGGGGATGTGGCGGTAGGAGGGATTAACGGGAATGCCTTCTGCCGCCAGGGCGGCGCAGAATCGGGCCTTATCCACGCGCAAACGTTCCAGTCGGACACCAAGTCGCAGGAACCAATAGACGCATTCGGTTTCAGGGGGCTGCCAACCCATGAAGACGGCCTTGGATTGTGCCAGGCCGGCCTTGATGCGTTCACCGACCTGCCGGCGCCTGGCGATGATGTCCGGAAGACGTTTCAGCGAGGCGCTGCCGATGGCGGCGGACAGATCGTTGAGATTGCTGTTGATACCGGCCCTGACGTTGCCGGTTGCATGGACGATGCCGAAGGGCTTGCCGCGGTCGGCGAACCGGCGTCCCTGCATGTGCAGGGTCTCGTTGCGGGTATAGACCACGCCGCCCTGTCCGCCGGTGCAGTGATGTTTGCCGGCCATGGTTGAAAAAGCTGCAATATCGCCCATGGAGCCTACCAGCCGGCCCTTGTAGCGGGCGCCGTGTGATTGGGCGCAGTCCTCCACCACGTACAGGTTGTGGCGGCGGGCCAGTTCAAGGATTGGATCCATGTCGGCGGGTTCCCCGGCAATGTGGGCCACGATGATGGCGCGGGTGCGCGCGTTGATCAGGGGCGCAATGGTTTCGGCGCAGAGGTTGTAGCTGCGTGGATCGCTGTCGGCTACCACCGGTACACAGGCATTGAAGATGACCGGCATCACGCCGCCGGGATCGGTGATGGGCGGTACGATTACTTCGGACAGGGCATTCAGGTCAAGGGCCCCCAGAGCGCAAAAGACGGCATTGGTGCCAGAATTGACGCCGTCGGCATAACCGCCGCCCATAAAGGCGACAAAATCCTGTTCATAGCGTTTCTCGTATGGTCCGTTATAGAGAAAGGCTTCGCCGCTGGTGATGCTGTCGTCGAACACCTGCATGGCGGCGGCTTTTTCGGCGGCCCCCAGAAGCCGCCGGGGAGGCATCGGGGTTGTCCGGACCGGTGTGCCGCCGTCTATCGCGAGTTGTTGGGGGGAGGATGTCATGATGCGGTTCCTTCGGTTGATGTTCGTGGACGTAAGTCGGCAGGCAATTCAACAAGGTAAATGCCCTTGCGGGATCCCGGCCATCCCGCGGTAAAGACCACACCACTCTGGTCGGGCAGGAAGAACGGCATATGGAAGGGGCCGTGGTTCTCCCGGCTGACCTCGGACGGTGGGCATGTACAAATGATGCGTTCGTTCCATCCGTTGCGTAATTCCTGAATATCGATGGTGTAACAAAAGGGAAAACTTTTCCGTCCACAGGCAAACAGGAAGCGGGAATCGGGGCTGACTCCGAAATGGCCGGTCCAACGGTCCGGCGGATAAGGGGCGGCAAAGTCTTCGCCGGTACGCCAGTCAAGGGCGCTGACCCACCATCCGAAATCGAAATGGTCCCTGCTGGTGGTGGTGACCGGGGAGAAATAGCTGGCGATCCGGTTGCCGTCCGGGGTCCACAGGTAATGATCCCGCTGGCCGCCCCAGAGAGGGCCGGGCCGAACGGTGCCGGGACGTTGCGGCAATTCGATGTCGAACGTGCCGCGTACATCGCGGATGTGGTTTACGACTTCACGCCGGGATGGCGGCGTCGGCCAACGGTTGTAGGAATAGAGATCGGGGTCGGCGGGGCACCCCTGGATGTGGTTGCAGAAGCATCCGTCGACATCCAGGACCTGTTCGGTGGTTCCGTCGGGATTGAGCAGGTCGAACCGGCTGTGACATCGTTCGTGATAATAGGTTCCCTGATAATGGCCGATAAGGGCCCGCTGGCCGTCAGCAAGGAGGTGCGCAGCCCAAAGGTTCCACCCCGGCAGGCTGAAGGAAGCAAGGGGACGGTTGGCGTCGATATCCCGGAGCGTTACGGCCGGAATTGCCGGTTCACGATGTTCAAAGGTGACGGCAATCGGGTGACGGGGGGAAAGTTCGTAAACGTGTCCCGTGAAGTTGAATGGCTCGATCTGCCCGGTGATCAGGTTCAGCAGAACGTTTGTATGAATACCGGTTGGATTAGCCCCGGATGGCGGTTCCGAGTAACGCAGCAGGATGCGGGTCCTGTCCGACGTGAAGCAGGTGTTCTGGTGATAGGGTGTGGACCAGAGGCCGGTTCCGGTTGCTCCCGGGAGACTGGAGGGGTTGAGTGGATTGGCATACAGCAACCGTGCGCCGGTGTCAGGATCGTGTTCCACGGGAAATACCCGGCTGGCTTGCTCGAATATCGATATCGTTGATGCAATCATACGGCGAACCGGCAACTCCCTGTGAGAATGGAGATTGCGATCCGCATCCTTTCCGTTATAAATGACGGATGTTCTCGGAAATCAGATGCCCGGCGTCAAGCCTGAATGCAAAGTTCTGATTACAGCACATGAGAGGATCCGGATCTATGAAGCAGAAGGGGTTGAATCGTATGAAAACGACCGTTCGCGCCAGCATCCTGGGGACTGCAACGGAGAACCTGCGGCAAACGGCGGTTCGGCTCAAGTTGCCCGATGGCCTTTTCCGCAAACTGGTCGACCCGCAGGAACGCGTTGAGATGACGGTTAATCCAATTCTCAGCAACGGCAAGATGATCCATGTCCGGACATTCCTGGTGCGGCACAATGACGCGATTGGCCCCTCAAAGGGCGGTATCCGGATGACGGGACAGGTCACGTTGGATGACGTGACCGGTCTTGCCATGGAAATGACGTGGAAGTGTTCCCTGATAGGCGTGCCGTTCGGCGGAGGGAAAGCCGGTATCCAATGTGATCCCGCAACCCTGAATGAAGCGGACAAGGAAACGATCATCCGTTCGTTTACCCGTGGTGCCCGTCGTCATATCGGTCCGGAAATCTACATTCCGGCGCCGGATATGGGCACCAACCAGCTGGACATGGGCCATATCCGCGACTGCATATCCTATTCGGAAGGCATATCCATCACCAAGGGGTGTTTTGTGACCGGTAAACCGGTTATCGTCGGCGGAATCGTCGGGCGTACCGAGGCCACCGGCAAAGGGGTGGTATACTCCATCAAGGCGGCGTATGACCGGCAGGTGAAACGACTGGACGGTGCCCGCGTGGCGGTGCAGGGTATGGGCAACGTGGGTGGTATTGCAGCCCTTGAAATTGCCCGTTTGGGTGCCCGGATTGTGGCGGCTGAGGACATTTCAGGCGCCATCGCCAACCCCGCCGGGTTGGATGTCAAGGCGTTGTTGAGTCACCTGAAGAAGGCCGGCAGCATGAAGGGATTCAAGGGTGGAAAACCCCTGCCGGTGGAACGATTCTTCGAAACCGATTGCGATATCCTGATTCCGGCTGCCGCAGGCTCGCAGATCACGGCCGAGAATGCCGGCAAGATTCGTGCAACCTTGATTGCCGAAGGCGCCAATGCACCGACGACGCCGGAAGGCGACGAGATCCTCAACCGGCGCGGTGTGTTCGTCGTACCGGACATCCTGTGCAACGCCGGCGGTGTATTCGTGTCGTATCTCGAATACACGCAGGAAACCCAGCGGGAACAGATGACGCTCCAGGAAGTGGATCGCCGCCTGGAAGAACGCATGAACGAGCGTTTTACCGAGGTGTTCGACCGTAGTCGCGCCAAGCGTATTCCCATGCGGTTTGCCGCGATGGATATCGCCGTGCGCAAGGTGCTCGAAGCCACGCAGGCCCGTGGGCTGTTGCCGTAACCAAAGGGGTCTGGGGGGCGGTGTATGCTGCTGCGCGCCATGGCCATGAGCTTGTTCGTCGGAATGGTCGCGGTGGGAGCGTTTGCGGCTGGGTTGTCCGGTGGGAATACAACCGCAACCACCGCCCCGGTGTTTGGCCCGCATCCCCGCATGCGCCATGTGGTGGCCGTGTATGCGGGGGATTCTGCGGCGGCCACCAACGCGCGGCAGGCGTTGATCCGCGATGCGGAACGCATCCTCACCGCTCCGCCGGAGATCCCGTCGGAGGGTGGGCAATGGATTTTTTATTACGCCTGTCCGACGCATAACGCCACGCTTCACCTCAAGGATGGCAAACATGCCTGCCCGCAATGTGGAAAGGTGTATGACGACGAACGGACCCGGCTGGCGTATATCACCCTGCAATATGATCGCATTGATCATGACGTCCTGACCCTGGCCAAGGCATGGCATGTGACCCGGCGGGATGCCTTTGCCGCGGAGATCGTGCGGGTGTTTACCCATTATGCACGCCATTATCCCGGATTCACCCGCCATGACCGGTGGGGACGGTTCGGTATTCTAGCCGTCATCGGCGGCAGGCGTTTCTGCCAGAGTCTTGATGAGGCGGTGAGCATCATCAAACTCGCCCAGGCCTATGACCTGGTGTACGACAGTCCGGTGTGGACGCCGGAAACCCGCGCCCTGGTGGAGCGGGATCTTTTCCAGGCCACGGCAGACACCATTTATGCCTTTTACCTGGTGGCGGACGGACGCAACAACCACATGACCTGGTTCAATGCCGGGGTGGCCAATGTGGCGGTAGCCTTGGGTCGGGCTGATTTGTTGGACAAGGCGATTCATGGGGCCAAGGGATTACGATGGCAATTGGATGCCAGTGTCGGCGCCGAAGGACTCTGGTTTGAAGGTACCATCGCCTATCACTTCTATGCTTTGCAGGCCGTGATTGAAACGGTGCATGCCGCCCGGGCTGGCGGCTGGGATTTGTCCGCAGACCCGAACCTTCGGCGCATGTTCCTTGCCCCGTTGAGACTGGCGTACCCCAATGGTCAGCTGCCGGCACTGAACGACGGTGATACGGCATCCATCGCAGGCTATCGCCAGTTCTATGGCTTTGCCGCTGAAACCTGGCCGCAGGAACCACGCTTCCGGCAATTTGCCGAGACCGGCAAGGTGCCGGAACAGTCCGGCGAATTGCTTTCCGGCGCGGGGCTGGCATATCTGCGGCAGGGCAGCGGAGACCCGGCAGTTGCCGCCATCCTTGATTTTGGGCAGCATGGTGGACATCACGGACATCCGGACAAGCTCAACCTCATGCTTTACACCATGGGGCGGGAACTTTTCCTTGATCCCGGCCGGCTGACGTATTCCTGTCCCGAATACCAGAGTTGGACCCGGCAGACCGTGGCGCATAACACCGTGGTGGTTGATCAGGAAAGCCAGCGTGGTGTGGATGGCGTATCCCGGCTGTTCAAACAGGGGGACGGGTGGTCTGCGGTTGTCGGGGAAGCTTCCGGGGTGTATCCGGGAACCACGCTTCGCCGCCTGCTGATTTTGACGGATCGTTTCCTGGTGGATGTGTTCCATGTGGCCGCTGACCGGTCCCGTATCCTGGACTGGGTGTTGCACGGCAAGGCGCCCCTCGAATCGTCGGTGGACGTCGAACCGATGGCGGGGACGTTACATGACAAGGCGGGTTATCAACATCTCACGGACCTTGGGGCCGGCGATGTGGCGGAACCGTTTTATGTCGACTGGATGATCGGCTCAGGCAAACGGGTGCGCACCCATGTCAATGCCGGTGGACCGGTCCGATTGGTGACAGGGAACGGCATCGGGTACCAGCTCACGGAAAAGGTGCCGTTCATATTGCTCCGGCGGGAAGGCAAGGGGTTGGATTGTGTGGCTTTGCATGACTGGACGGGTGACGGGTCCTTGCGGGTTACCAGCGAGGCGGACCGTTCCGGCAGGTTCCACATCCGGGTGCAGGACGGGGCCCGGAACTGGCGGTTTGCCTGGGATGCCGCAGACCGGCCGGAATCCCTGGAGGTCGACGTCAAGCGGGTTCAGTGATGTCCACTTTTGTCCGACCGTTATCCGCGGCATCCTGGATCAGCAGGGTGGTCCGGCTGGATCGTAGTACTTCATCCGTGGTCAGTGCCAATCCGGTTGTCTCTCCGCGCATTTCACGCAGGAACGAATCGAAATAGGCGCCCGGGGTACCTTCCGCCAGCGGGATGGTTTCCGGGGTTTCGTTGTCGGCGGAGTAGAGGATGACCTCGGGTGTCGTCATGCTGAATTCCAGGACGCCGCGTTTCCCCCAGACGGTGAAGCGCCAGTATTGGGGGAGTTTGTAGCCGAAGTTTGACGGGGCGAAATAGGACACGTCGCCGAGAACCCCGGCCCCGTTGTCGAGCGTGCACATGAGTTGGGATCCGTCGTGGAACCAGGGGACTTCCGGCAGGGCGGCGTTCCAGCTGCGGGCGGCCTCGATACGGCGCACATGGTGTCCGGTAGCCCAGGGGATCAGGTCGATGCCGTGGATGGCGATATCGTTGAGCGTGCCTCCGTGCATGCCTTTTTCAAAATACCAGGCTGGCCGGGTTCCGTAATTGAGGGGGTGCTGGCCGGTAAAGCTGATGGCCAGGACTTCGCCCAAACGGTTTGACTGGATGACCTGTCGCATGGTTTGGGCCTTGGGGTTGTCCCGAAGATCCAGCTGGCAGCCGATGCAGAGCCGCTTTTCGCGGGCCAGGGTACGGATGGCGTCAAGTTCCTTGAGGGAGGTGCAGATGGGTTTGTCGGCGATTACGTGGATACCGCGGCGCAGGGCTTCGAGGATGATGGCGCCCCGTCGGCCATAGCTATCGCCCACCGCGACAACGTCGCACGGAACAGAATCCAACATGTGGCGGTAATCCTGATGCGTGATGGTGACACTGCCGCCCTGGATCAAGGCATTGCGGGTATCGGCGTGTTCTTCGCAGGTTGCGACCACCTCGGTGTCGGGCCTCTGTTGTGCCAGTTTAAGGACCGAGAGGATGTGTCCATGCCGGAAGCCCATGAATGCCATGCGAGTTTTCATCGTGAAATCCCTTTTACCGGAAGTTACTAAACGTGGCGTAAACTAAAGTAAAGACGGGCGAATAAGCAAGTCTGGACACCGGCTTGTTGCGGGTCCTTTGCGGAAGGGCAGGTTGTCGCAACCAGGCTTTTTACTTTGCCGCAGGAGTTTTGCAGGGTATAAGGGGCGGTATGACACGGGTTTTATTTCTTGATAGCAAACATGCCGCACGCAGTCGTATGGCGGAAGCCATGGCACGCAGTCGGGGAATGCCGGAGGTTGAGTTCTTCAGTGCCGGGCTTTCGGCCGGCCCCATGCATCCCGGTGTCGTGCCGGTTCTGAAGGAAATCGGGGTATCCTGTGAACCGGGGACTGATCGTTCGCCTGCCGATTGCTCGTTGTTGGGGGTTGATATCCTGGTTACGTTAAGCCGTGAGGCGGAGGAACAGGTTTCGTTCCTGACCGGGCACCCCGTCCGGCTGGCCTGGCATGTACCGGATCCAACCGATGAATCCAAGGGGGGCGATGAGTCGACCCGGTTTCGTGCGGTACGTGATATGCTCGCCCGGTTGCTGGATGGAATGGTCCAGGATGGCTATTTGCACGCGCTGGCATTTGCGAAGCATGATGAATCCCTGATTCTCGAGAACATTTCGGACGGGATCGTGGCGCATGATCTTCAACGCCGGATATTCTATTTCAATGCCGCAGCCGAGGCGATTACCGGTTATCGACGCGAAGAGGTGTTGAATCACGATTGTCATGATGTTTTTCCGGGTCGGTTTTGCGGTGGTCAATGCATGTTCTGCGAAGGTCCGCCCTCGGTGAATTTCGATGCGATTCACAAGGAACTTATCATTACCACCAAGTCCGGGGATGAACGGACGATCCAGATGACCATCAAGACCATGGCGGATACCCAGAACCGGACGTCGGGGGTTCTGGTTTCGTTCCATGATGTAACCCGTGAGCGGGAACTGGCCCGGCGGGTTGGTGAAGTCCAGCATTTCGCCGGCATTGTGGGACGAGACAAGAAGATGCAGGAGGTGTTCGACCTGATCCGGGAACTGGCGGACTCCTCGGTTCCCGTGTTGATCGAGGGAGAAAGCGGAACCGGCAAGGAACTGGTGGCCGCCGCCATTCATAACGAAGGGCCGCGGGCCAACCGGCAGTTTGTGCCGGTGAATTGCGGTGCTTTGCCGGAATCCCTGCTGGAAAGCGAATTGTTCGGGCACGTTAAAG
>MHBQ01000151.1:0-774 GCA_001803315.1 Lentisphaerae bacterium RIFOXYC12_FULL_60_16 | reverse complement strand
GGACGATTTTCCTGGATGAGATCGGTGACATCACCCCCGCAACACAGGTCAAACTACTCCGGGTCCTGCAGGAAGGAACCTTTGAACGCGTGGGGGGGGAACAGACCATGCGGGCGGATGTTCGGGTGATCAGCGCTACGAACAAGGATCTGCAGGAGGAAATCGAAGCCGGCAGGTTCCGTGAGGATCTTTTCTACCGGTTGAACGTGGTGCCGGTCCATCTGCCCTCGTTGCGGGAACGGCGAAACGACATACCCCTCCTTGCAGAGCATTGCCTGGCGAGGATCCTCAAGGAGAATTCCAAGGACGGCATTACCTTGTCGCCGGAAGCGCTCGATATCATGATGTCCTACGATTGGCCGGGCAATGTGCGTGAATTGCAGAACTGGTTGCAATTTGCCATAGTGAAGTGCCGGTCCGGGATGATTCGTCCGGAACATCTGCCGCCGGTAGCCCGTGTGCAGCCCGGGTTTCCAGCAGAATCCATCCGGAGACGGAAGTTAAGCATCGAGATGGTTCGGGCCGCCATCGAACAGGCTCATGGCAATAAAGTTGAAGCAGCCCGCTTGTTGAACGTGTCCCGAGCCACGTTGTATCGTTTTCTTGAGGCTTCCGGGTTGGCGGGCTGAGCCGGGTGCAGTTTCCTGTTCTATTTGTCTCATCCGGTAATCACTACGTTGCAATGAGACAACATGTCTATCATGCATGCGCTTTGAATATTGATGTAAATTGCTTATAATGAACATTATATGATGTCATTTGTGTTTCTTCATG
>MHBQ01000150.1:28564-29048 GCA_001803315.1 Lentisphaerae bacterium RIFOXYC12_FULL_60_16 | reverse complement strand
TTGGCGTTGGGTAGTCGGGGCTTTTTGAATGAGGTGTTTGAGCGGTACCGGGGTCAGTTTGGGAAGAAGCGCCGGGAAGGTGCGCAGGCGATGCGGTACGGGGACTGGGGTGGGTTATGCACATTGCGGGATCTGCGCGTTGAGGTGATAACGCGGGTCTGAAGGGCCTGTGATAATAGGGTTGGAAGCAGGCATTCATGGCCGGAGTCTGTCCGGTGCTGGGTGTGGTTTGTCGTTGGGTTGATAAGACCGGCATGCAAGGTGCCGGGGAATCAGGTTTTCGGTAACGAACGGGCAATCGCCGGTCCAGGAATTACCTATCAGGGACGGGAAAGGCGTTGATCAGCCGATGGGGGCGATAGTTCGTCTGTCCCGAATGGCACTCGGTTCCGGGGAGGAGACGCCATGAGACACGCCCGAATGAAAGCTGCGGGGGACGGATACTACCACTGCATGTCACGGATCATCGAACGACGCTTCGTGC